>JAFLEA010000050.1 GCA_017302035.1 Lysobacterales bacterium | reverse complement strand
AGGTGGGCCACCAGGCCATCGGCCATGGCCAGCTGCCACAGCGTCTGCGCCAGCGTGGTGTCGCCCAGCCACAGCGCATGCGGGCTCACCGCGTGCCGGCGGTCGGCAAAGCGCAGCGCCACCGGCTGCAGCGGGGCCGCCACCGCGATGGCCGCCTGCAGCAGGTTGGCGTGGAAGGGCAGCAGCGCATCGCCGGGCCCGGTCGTGCCTTCGGGGAAGACGGCCACCGTGTCGCCAGCGCGCAGCGCCTCGGCGCACTGGTGCACCACGCGCAGCGCATCGCGCTTGCGCTCGCGCTCGATGTACAGCGTATCGGCAGCGCCCACCAGCCGGCCCACCAGCGGCCAGTGCCGCACCTCGGCCTTGGAGACGAAGCGCGCTTCCGGGCAGACGGCGTGCACGACCATGATGTCCAGCCAGGACACGTGGTTGGCGACGAGCATCTTGCCGCCGGGCCGGAAGCTGCCCTGCACATCCAGCCGCAGGCCGAGCACGCGCAGCATCTTGTCCGACCACCAGCGCACCCGCTCGCGACGCCCCTCGCGGTCCAGCGACGGAAAGCGCAGCAGCACGATGGCCACGCCGTGCAGGCCGTGCAGCACGGCACGCAGCAGGCGCCAGGCCCCGCGCAGGCGGCGCATCAACGGCGGTCGAAGGCGATGGTGCCGGCCACCAGCGTGGCGCGCACGCGCCCGCCGGGCGCGGCAGACGGCGCCCCGGCGGTGGGCGCGCCATCCACCGTGTAGACCTCGGTGCGGTTGTTGTAGACGATCAGGCTGCCCAGCACCTGGTCGAGCAGGGTGGCGCCTTCCAGGCGCCGCATCTCGGCGCGGCGGATCAGGCGCACCGTGTCGGCCTTGCCGTCGTACTCGATGGTCTCGCCCTCGCCCTCGATGTATTCGTCCAGGCCCTCGCGCTTCTGGCGAAAGAAGGCGCGCTTGCCGGGCTCGGCAGTCAGGATGCCGAACTGGTTGCCGGCGCTGTCCTGGCGCACTTCCAGCCGGGCGCCGCGCATGACGATCGTGCCCTTGGTCACCAGCACCTTGCCGGTGAAGGTGGACAGCTGCTTCTGGTCTTCGTGGCGCAGCGCATCGGCCTCGATGTTCATGGGTTTGTCGCGGTCGGCGCGCTCGGCCCAGGCCGGCACGGCCAAGCCCAGCAGCAAGGTGGCGCAGACCAGGGCGCGGCGTGGCGCGCACGGCAGGACAGGAGGCTTCATGGCTAAGGCACGGTTTTTGCTTTAGTGACGGGTCATTCTAAGCGGCGCCCATGCGCCCCGGCCGGTGGCCGGGCATGAAAAAAAGCCCGCCGAGGCGGGCTGACCCGAGGGCCGGCGTCCGGGCGGACGGCGGCTCAGGCGATCACTTCTTGCGTTCCTGCGCGATCAGGTTGTTGGTGATCTGGACCATGCGCTCGAAGCCGCCGGCCATCGAGCCGTCGGTGTAGTAACGCCCGGCAATGCCCAGCGCCGGCGTGCCTTCGACGTGGTAGGCCTCCTGCAGCTGCACGGCGCGGCGCAGCTTGTTGGCGACGCCGAAGGACTTGTAGGTGGCCTCGAACTTGGCGCGGTCCACCCCCTGCTCGGCGATCCAGGGCAGCAGCACGTCGGGCTTGTCCAGGCGCTTGCGCTCGGTTTGCAGCGCCTGGAACACCTTCATGTGCACCGGCTGGTCGGCCAGGCCCATGGCCTCGAGCGCGTAATAGATGCGCTGCAGCGGCTCGAAGCTGCTCTGGAAGCCCACGTGCTCGCGGCGCACCGCCACGTCCTTGGGGGCGGCCTTCTTCCAGGCCTCGAACACCGGCTCGAAGTTCTTGCAGTGCGAGCAGCCGTAGGAGAAGAACTCGATCACCTCGATCTGGCCGGACGGCGCGTCGACGGGGGCGCGGTCCTTCAGCGTGGCGTAGCCGGGGCCCGACTGGGCCCAGGCCGGCAGCGCCAGCATGCCGGGCAGGGCCACGGCGGCACCGAGGGTGAATTGGCGACGATTCATGGGGGAAAACTCCTTGTCAATGGACCTGGTTCAGAGCGGCGCGCGCGGGCGGAGTTCCCGCTTGACTTCACACGGGCGGCGCGCGGCAGTGACGGGTTTCACGGTCTGGCGTGCTGGCCGTGGCCCGGGCGGATTCATTTCTGCACGCGCACCAACGCGGCGTCGAAGCCGTCGCCGTCCAGCCGCTGCTTGACGCGGTCGGCCGCGTCCTTGTTCTGGAACGGGCCGACGCGCACCCGGTAGACGGTGCGGCCGGCCTGCTCGCGCTCGCTCACGCGCGCTTCCACGCCCATCAGCGACAGGCGGGCGCGCTGGGCGTCGGCGTCCTCGGGTGTGCGGAAGGCGCCGGCCTGCACGAAATAGGCAAACGGATCGGCGGCCGCGGCTGGCCGCACAGACCGAGGCGATCGCCGCGGCCCGCGCGGCCATCACCGGGGCGGTGGCGCGGCAGGGCCTGGATTTCGATCCCGCGAGCGCCTGAGAGGCCGGCTGCGTTTCCGGATCTGGCACCATCGTCTGTTCCGTTCTGGACCTACGAGAGGTCCGGGCCACGGCCACACTCTCGCCTGCAGATCCCAGTTCCGGAGCGGACCATGTCCAGCAATGCCCAGCTTCTCGAGCGTCGCACCCGCAACGTCCCGCGCGGCGTGGGCACGGCGCTGGAGGTATTCGCCGCGCGCGCGCGCAACGCGGAACTCTGGGACGTGGAAGGGCGCCGGTTCGTGGACTTCGCCGCCGGCATCGCCGTGCTCAACGTCGGCCATTGCCATCCGAAGGTGATGGCCGCCGTCGCCGGCCAGCTCGACAAGGTGACCCACGCGGCCTTCCAGGTGACCGGCTACGGCAACTATGTGGAACTGGCCGAACGCCTGAACCGGATCGCGCCGGTGCAGGGCGCAGCCAAGACGATCCTGTTCTCCACCGGCGCCGAGGCACTGGAGAATGCGATCAAGATCGCGCGCGTCGCCACCCGCCGGCAGGCGGTGATCGCGTTCTCGGGCGGCTTCCACGGGCGCAGCTTCATGGCCATGTCGCTGACCGGCAAGACCCTGCCGTACAAGCGCGGCTTCGGCCCGCTGCCGGGCGGCGTCTACCACGTGCCGTTCCCGGCCCCGCACAAGGGGGTGAGCGTGGCCGACAGCCTCGCCGCGATCGAGGGGGTGTTCAAGGCCGACGTGGCGCCCGAGGAAGTGGCGGCGATCGTGATCGAGCCGGTGCAGGGCGAGGGCGGGTTCCTGCCCGCGCCGCCGGAACTGCTGTGCGCACTGCGCGAACTGTGCGATCGCCACGGCATCGTCCTGGTCGCAGACGAGGTGCAGACCGGCTTCGCCCGCACCGGGCGCATGTTCGGCATCGAGCATTCCGGCGTGCGTGCCGACCTGGTCACGGTGGCCAAGGCCCTGGGCGGCGGGTTCCCGCTCTCGGGCGTGGTCGGCCGTGCCGAGCTGATGGATTCGGTCGAGCCCGGCGGGCTGGGCGGCACGTATGCCGGTTCGCCGGTCGCCTGCGCGGCGGCGCTGGCGGTGCTGGACGTGATCGAGGAGGAGGGACTGGTCGAGCGTGCCCGGGTACTTGGCGCGAAGGTCGCCGAGCGCCTCGCCCGGATGGCCGCCGATCCGGCCCTGTGCCCGATCGGCAATCTCCGCGGCCCCGGTTCGATGATCGCCTTCGACCTGCTGGCCGAGCGCGGCGGCAGCGCGGTCGATCCGGCCGCGACCAAGGCCGTGCTGCAGCGCGCGCATGCGGCCGGCCTGATCCTGCTCGGTTGCGGCGCGCAGGGCGAGGCGATCCGGCTGCTGTATCCGTTGACGATCGAGGACGCGGTGCTGGAGGAAGGCCTGGACCTGCTCGAGGCCGCGCTGCGCCCCGCCAGCGGCGGCTGACATCGCCCCCGCTCCCCGGCGCATCCCCCCGCGCCGCGCGGCAAGGGAGCGATACTGGCGGTCCACGCCCTGCCCACGCTGCCCATGAAACGCGAGTCCCGCGCCGCGGACGGCCTGAATCTGGCCCTGGACCCGTCGGCCCCGCTGAGCCTGCAGCACCAGCTGCGGCAGAAGCTGGTCGACGCGATCCACCGGCGGGTGCTGCGCCCGGGCCAGCGCCTGCCTTCCTCGCGCCAGCTGGCCATCCGTCTCGGCGTGTCGCGCAACACGGTCAGTCTGGCCTACGACACCCTGCTGGCCGAGGGCCACCTGGCCAGCCGTTCGCGCAGCGGCATCTACGTGGCCGCCGACGTGCCGGGCACGCGCGCCGGACGCGGTACGCGCGGCGCGAGCCAGGCTTCGCCGCTGATGGCGCGGCTGCCGGCCGCGGCCGACGACGGTGATTTCCGTTGCCCGCAGCACTGGCACCGTTATCCGTTCCCGTTCGTGGACGGCCGGGTCGATGCCGAACTGGCGCCGGTGGCCGAATGGAGCGAGGCGATCCGCCTGGCCGGCTCGCGCCACGAGGTGGTGGAGTGGCCGCAGCAGGCCGGCGATGCCGATGACGCCATGCTGGTGGAGGAGATGCGCGGCAAGGTGCTGCCGATGCGCGGCATCGAAGCCGGCGCGGACGAGGTCCTGGTCACCCTCTCCAGCCGCCATGCCCTGCGCATCGTGGGCGAATTGCTGGCCCGGCGCGGCGTGCCGGTGCTGCTCGAACAGCCGGTCGACGTGGCGCTGGAGCGCGCGCTGCGCGAACGCGGTGCCGATGTCGGCTACCTGCCGCCGGAGCTGGAGCGGCCGTTCCCGGAAAACGTGGTGGTGGTCACCAGCGGGCGCCATGGCTTCGCCGCCGATTCGAGCTATCCGCGGCGCCTGCTGGCGCACGTGGTCGCGGCCAACGGCCTGTTGGTCGAGCACGACATCCCGGCCGGGGTCCAGGACGGGGAGCGGGTGGCGCCGGCGCTGCGCGGGTTCGACCGCGACGGCCGGGTGGTCTATGTCGGCGGCCTGGCACCCGTGGCGTCCTGCGGCGAGCCGCCCGGCGTGCTGGTGGCCGCGCCTGCGTTCATCGAACGCGCCCGCGCGCTGCGCCGCGGCCAGGGCTGCACGCCGCCGCGGATCCTGCAGCGTGCCTGGGCGTACTACATCGGCCTGGGCCACTACTCGGCCAGCCTGGTCCGCGCCGGGCGGCTGCTGGCCGAGCGCCGGACCGCGCTGCGCGACGCGCTCAATCACTACCTGCACGACCAGGTCAGGATCGAGACCTTCGCCGGCGCCAGCGCCTACTGGGTGAGCTTGCGCGACGGGCAGGACCCATGGGAGCTGGCCCGTCGCGCCACTGCGGTCGGCGTGCTGGTCGAACCGGTCCGCCGCGCCGATGGCAGCGGCGCGTTGTGCATGGGCGTGACCGGGATTGCGGCCTCCGGCATCCGCGAAGGCGTGCGCCACCTGGCCCGGCTGGTGCGCGGGGAACGGCCCGGCGGCCCGCGCCGGATCGGCGTCGACGGGGTCGTGGCCCTGGCCGCGCGGCAACTGCGCCAGGCGCTGGCCGGGAGCACGATGCTCTACAGCACCGTGTACGGGGAGCCGTGCACGATCGAGATCCGCGCCAACGGAGAATTGGTCGGCACCGCAGGCTATTCGGGCGAGGACTGCGACCAGGGCCACTGGTGGGTGGAGGGCGACCGCTGGTACCGGCAGTGGCGGCAGTGGGCGTACGGCGAGGCCGCCGGCTACCGAGTGGCCCTGGACGGCGACCAGGTCGGGGTCTACGGCGAGGACGGGTTCATGGTCGACACGATGGTCCGGGTCCGCCCGGCCCGGCCGAAGCGCCGCGGCTGAATCATCTGGCTCCATGGAATCAACCCAACTGGCTCTAATCGGGCCGGGGGGCGGCCACTAACGTCGGATCCGGGCCGCCACCAGAGGGATCTCATTGGAGACGTCGGAACACAACCGCGGCTTCGGCATCGCGGGCCTGCAGCTCGCGCACGGGCCGGGCGACAACCTCGAGCGCATCGCCGCGGAAGTGGTGGCGGTATCGCGCCGCTTTCCCTGGGTACGGATGGTCCTGCTCGGCGAGCTGTGCGGGTTCGGCGCCAGCCCCGACCATGCCCAGTGCATGCCGGGCGACGCCGAGCGCTTCCTGTGCGAGCTGGCGCGGCGCACCGGCCTGTGGCTGGTCCCGGGCTCGCTGTACGAACTCCAGGGCGAGCGGATCTACAACACCACCCCGGTGATCGACCCGCAGGGCCGGGTCGTGGCCCGCTACCGCAAGCTCTACCCGTTCGCGCCGTACGAGCGCGGGGTGACCCCGGGCGACGAGTTCGTGGTGTTCGACGTGCCGGGCGCCGGGCGCTTCGGGGTGTCGATCTGCTACGACATGTGGTTTCCGGAGACCACCCGTTCGCTGGCCAGCCTCGGCGCCGAGGTGGTCCTGCATCCGACCATGACCAACACCATCGACCGCGACGTCGAGATCGCGATGGCGCGGGCCAGCGCGGCCAGCAACCAGTGCTACTTCGTCGACATCAACGTCGCCGGCGACCTGGGCGTGGGCCGTTCGGTGGTCTGCGGCCCCGGCGGCGAAGTCGTCCACCAGGCCGGCGCGGGCCGCGAAATCATCGCCTTCGAGATCGACTTCGGCCACGTGCGCCGTTGCCGCGAGCGCGGCTGGCAGGGTCTGGGCCAGCCATTGAAGAGTTTCCGGGACCACGCGGTCGTGTTCCCGGCCTATGGCGCGGCTCGCGCCGAATCCGCTGCGCTGGAGGCGCTCGGCCCGCTGTGCCTGCCCGGAGCCGATCGGCCCGGACCCGCCGGCTCCATCTGAATCGATCCGACACCGATACCCCGGGAGAGAACGCCATGAACATGCACCGCAACGCCATCGATCGCCACCGCATGCGGCACTCGCGCCTTTCGTGGGCGATCGTGGCCGGCCTTGCCGCCCAGCAGGCCATGCCCGCCTTTGCCCAGCAGTCCACCGCCGCGGAGCAGGCGCAATCGGTCAAGGAACTGGACACCATCGTGGTCACCGCCCAGGGCCGCGAGCAGGACATCCTGGCGGTGCCCTACAACATCAGCGCGGTGTCGGGCGAGGCGATCGAACAGGGCAACATCCTCGATACCGCGGAGCTGATGCGCGGGGTGGCCGGCGTCGGCGTGGTCGACCGCGGTGCGCGCAATTCCAGCGTGGTCAGCGGCATCCGCATCCGCGGCTTGAACGTGGACAGCTCGGCGCTGGGCGACTACGCGGTCTCGGCCTCGGCGACCGTGGCTACCTACGTCGACAACACGCCGCTGTTCGCCAACTTCCTGCTCTCGGACATCGACCGGGTCGAGGTGCTGCGGGGGCCGCAGGGCACCCTGTACGGCTCGGGCGCGATCGGCGGCGCGGTGCGCTACATCCTGCGCCAGCCCGAGATCGGCCAGTGGGATGCGCGGGTCAGCATGAGCGCCTCCAGCGTCAGCGGTTCCGACAGCATCGGCCTGTCGCAGTCGATCATGGCCAACATCCCGCTGGCCGATACGGTGGCACTGCGGATCAACGGCACCCACAACGACTTCCCGGGCGTGACCGACTACCGCAACGTCTACAAGCTGGACGCCAACGGGTTGCCGGTCGCCCCGAAGGGCGTGCTGGATCCGGCGGCCGTGTACGAGAACGTGCGCGACGCGGACTTCGTCCGGCAGACCTACGGCCGCGCGGCGCTGCTGTGGCGGCCGAACGACGCCTTCGACATGACCCTGAGCTACACCGCGCAGGACGACGTCTTCGGCGGCCGCCGCGGCACCAGCCTGGGCAGCGACGGCTGGGGCGTGCCCTACCGCGACAACGAGATCGGTTCGGTGCAGCTGGAGCCGTCCGACCGCCGCGTCCACCTGGCTGCTTTGGAAGCCAACGTCGACCTGGGTTTCGCCACGCTCACATCCAGCACCTCGCAATACGACCACCAGGGCGACATCGTCAGCGAGAACACCGGCTTCTACGCCAAGAGCGGCTGGCTGACGGCCGCGGTCTACTACAACTATCCGCGGCCGATGGCCTCGGCGGTGCGCAGCTACAGCGACGAGGCCTTCATCCAGGAGTTCCGCCTGGTGTCGAAGCCGGGCGAGGTGCTGGACTACGTGCTCGGCGCGTACTACCAGGACCAGAAGCGCCGCAGCGGCCAGGACAGTTTCCTGCGTGGCTTCAAGCGCTGGACCGAGGCGGCGTGGGGTCCCGGCTACGTCATCGACGACCAGGACTTCTACTACCGCACCAACGAGCGCTTCAAGGAAACCGCGCTGCACGGTGAACTGACCTGGCATGCCAGCCCCACGGTCGACCTGACCGGCGGCTTCCGCTTGTTCCGCGACACCACCACCACCGACATGTCCCAGGTCACCGGCCTGTGGGCTACCTTCCGCGAAACCTCGCAGACCCAGGCCCGCGAGAAGGACACCCGCAGCCTGTTCAAGGGCACCGTGTCCTGGCGCTTCTCCGAGAACAACCAGTTCTACGGGACCGTATCCGAGGGCTACCGGCGCGGAGGCATCAACAGCGTCCCCACCACCGGCCTGTTCGCCGAGGATCCCGATGCGATCCCGTACCAGGCCGACACCGTGCGCAACTACGAGGCCGGCGTGAAGGGCCGGGTCGGCCACCTGACCTACAACGCCGACGTGTTCTACGTGGACTGGAAGGATCCGCAGATCAATTCGGCCACCTACAACTGGGGCTTCTTCGCCGTGCTCAACGCGGAGAAGGCCAGCACCCGCGGCGTCGAGCTGGAACTGGCCGGGGTGCTGGACAACGGCTTCGCCTATTCGGCCGGCTACGCCTACACCGAGGCGCGGATCGACGCCGACCTCCAGCTCCCGGGCTATCCGGCGGGGGTCGCCCTGCCTGGCAAGGGCTTCCCGCTGCCGGGCGCGCCGGAACATCGCCTCAACGCCTCGGGCAGCTACACCATCCCCATCGGCAGGGACTGGCTGGTGCTGCGCGCCGACGCCTACTACCAGTCGCAGACCGAGAACGCGCTGAGCGTGTCTCCCAAGTACCGGGACACGCTGGACGGGTTCGCCATCTTCAACGCGTCGGCGACCTGGAGCCACGGCAACTGGGACACGACGCTGTGGCTGAAGAACATCGCCAACGAGGCGGGCGTGACCGGCGTCTACAAGGAGGAGTACATGGGCACGGTGCCGGCCGTCGGCTACTACGGCAACGGCTCCAAGGCGCTGACCGCGCTGGGACGTACACTGGGCTTGACGGTCAGTTACCGCTTCTGAGGGCGCGCATGCCATCCGCCGACGCCAGCAGTGCCGCGCGCCAGCGGATGGAGGCCCTGCAACAGGCCGAGGCGCTGTTGCGGCAGGGCGACGCCGCCGGTTGCGTCGCCCTGTTGCAGGCGCTGGCCGAGCAGGCGCAGGACGATCCACGGCTGCTGCAGGAAGTCGCCTTGCGCTTCACCGTGCTCGACCGGCACGAGCAGGCCGAGCGCTGCAGTGCCCGCGCCCGCGCGTTGTGTCCGGACGATCCGGAGCACCTGTACAACCACGCCACCACGCTGATCGCACTGGGACGGCTGGAGGAAGCCGAGGCCCTGCTCGATCGCGTGATCGAACTGGCGCCCGGCGACGGCGATGCCTGGTACAACCGCGCCACGCTGCGGCGGCAGACGCCGCAGCGCAACCACGTCGCCGCCCTGGAACGGCGGCTGGCGCAGCTGGCGCCGTCCGATCCTGCGGAAATCCCGTTCTGCTACGCCCTGGCCAAGGAGCGGGAGGACCTGGGCGAGCACGCGACCTCGTTCGCGGCGCTCGCGCGCGGCGCCGACGCGCGCCGGCGCCGGCTGCCGTACCGGGTCGACGACGACCTGGACACGATGCGCCTGATCGCCGAGACATTCGATGCCGGCTTCTTCTCCATCGCGCGCGCCGGCCACGCCGACCCGCGCCCGGTATTCGTGGTCGGCCTGCCGCGCAGCGGCACCACCCTGGTCGACCGCATCCTGGGCTCGCACCGGGCCGTGACCAGCCGTGGCGAAAGCACCGACCTGGCGCAGGCGGTGGTGCGCCTGGCCGGGCCGGCGGCAGGCAAGGCCGAGCTGGTGCGGCGCTCGGCGCTGATGGATCCGCGGCCGCTGGGCGAGGCCTACTGCCGCACGCTGCCGGCCGGACCGGCGCTGCGCGTCGTCGACAAGACGCCCAACAACTTCCTGTACCTGGGCCTGGTGGCCACGGCGCTGCCGCAAGCGCGCATCGTCCACCTGCGACGCAACCCGATGGACGCCTGCTACGCGATGTACAAGACCCTGTTCCGCATGGCCTATCCGTATTCCTACGACCTGCATGACCTGGGCCGCTACTGGCTGGGCTACGATCGGCTGATGGCGCACTGGCGCGATCTGCTGCCGGCGGACCGTTTCCTGGAAGTGGACTACGAATCGCTGGTGTCGCACCAGGAACAGGAGAGCCGGCGGCTGGTCGCGCACCTGGGACTGGACTGGGACCCGGCCTGCCTGGCCTTCGAGCACAACCCGCAACCGACGCTGACGGCCAGCGCCGCGCAGGTGCGGCAACCGCTATACCGGACCTCGGTGGGGGCGTGGCGCCGCCATGCGGAGCAACTGGAACCGCTGCGGCGGATGCTGGCGCAGGCCGGCGCGCCGGTCGATCGCGGCATGGAGGAGACGCATTGAACACCGCATCGGTACAGGACCGTTCGTCCGCGAGCCTGTGGGTCTACGCCGGGCTGGCCGTGGTGGCGACGGCCGGGTTCTTCTACGTCAACATCATGGCGGCGATCGTCGACGGGCTGATCGCCGGGCTGGGCTTCAGCAACGCGCAGGCCGGCTCGGTCGGCGCGGCCAACATCTACGGCGCCAGCATCGGCAGCTTCATCGCCGTGTTCCTGGTGCGGCGCGTGCAGTGGCGGCCGGTGCTGTTCGCGCTGATCTCGCTGCTGCTGGTGCTGGACCTGGGTTCGCTGGCACTGCGTGACCCGACCATGATGATGGTGGTGCGCGCGCTGCACGGGGTGGTAGGCGGCCTGGCGGTGGGCGTGACCTACTCGGTCATCGCCCGCACCCGTTCGCCGGACCGTGCCTTCGGCATGCTGCTGCTGGTGCAGTTCGGCCTGGGCGGGCTGGGGGTGATGTTCCTGCCGACCCTGGTGCCGCAGTTCGGCACCCGCGTGCTGTTCCTGTCGCTGGCCGCGGTGAGCGCATGCGCGCTGGTGGTGCTGGCGCTGCTGCCCAAGCTGCGCAGCGGTGCCACGCCGGTGGAAGGCGGTGGCGTGGCAGCCACGGGCGCCAGTGCCTGGCATCCGGCCTGGATCGCCCTGCTGGCGATGTTCCTGTTCCAGGCCGGCAACATGGCGCTATCGGCCTTCATCATCCGCCTCGGCGCGCACTTCATGCTCGATCGCGCCTTCATCGGCCAAGCCCTGGGCTGGGCGACCTGGATCGGCGCGCTGGGCGCGGTGCTGGTGATCGTGATGGGCACGAAGTACGGGCGGGTCAAGCCATTGCTGGTGGCCACCGTGCTGACCCTGGCCGGCACCGCGGCGTTCTGGCGCAGTGAGATCGGCTGGGTGTTCTTCATCGCCAACGTCGGCACCGCGATCACCTGGTCGTTCGTGGTGCCCTATCTGTTCGGCATGCTCTCGAAACTGGATGCGAGCGGACGCATGGCCACCCTCGGCGGATTCGCGTCCAAGCTCGGCCTGGCCTCGGGCCCGCTGCTGGCCGGCTTCGTGCTGCGTGCCGACGACTTCAACCTGCTCATCACCGTGGCGCTGGCGATGCTGGCGCTGGCGACCGTCACAACCCTGGTGGCGGCACGCTACGTGGACCGTCTGGAGCCGATTCCGTGAACACCCGACCCTCTCATCCGATCGCCTCGCTGCTCTCCGACCCCGGGCTGCTGCGCATGCAATGCCCGATCGGTGGCGCCTGGCACGACGCCGACGACGGTGCCACCTGCGAAGTCACCGACCCGGCCAGCGGCCAGGCGCTGGGCACCGTGCCTGACATGGGCGCGGCCGAGACCCGGCGCGCGATCGAGGCCGCCGCCGCCGCATTCCCGGCCTGGGCGGCGAAGACCGCGAAGGAGCGCTCGCAGGTGCTGCGCCGGCTGTACCAGTCGATGATGGACCACCAGGAAGACCTGGCGCGGCTGCTCACCGCCGAGCAGGGCAAGCCGCTGGCCGAGGCGCGCGGCGAGATCGCCTATTCGGCCGCCTACGTGGAATGGTTCGCCGAGGAAGCGCGGCGCATGTACGGCGACGTGATCCCCGGTCAGGCCACCGACAAGCGCATCGTCGTGGTGCGCCAGCCGGTGGGCGTGGTCGCCACGATCACGCCGTGGAACTTTCCCTCGGCCATGCTCGGGCGCAAGATCGCCCCGGCCCTGGCCGCCGGTTGCACGGTGGTATGCAAGCCGGCGCTGCAGACGCCGTATTCGGCGCTGGCGCTGGCGGTGCTGGCCGAGCGCGCCGGCGTGCCGGCCGGCGTGGTCAACATGGTCACCGGATCGAGCGCCTCGGCGATCGGTGCGGAGATGACCTCGCACCCGGCCGTGCGCAAGCTCAGCTTCACCGGTTCGACCGGGGTGGGCAAGAAGCTGATGGCGCAGTGCGCCGAGGGCATGAAGCGGGTGTCGCTGGAACTGGGCGGCAACGCGCCGTTCATCGTGTTCGAGGACGCCGATCTGGACGCGGCGGTGGAAGGCGCGATGGCCAGCAAGTTCCGCAACTCCGGGCAGACCTGCGTGTGCGCCAACCGGATGTTCGTGCACGCGGCGGTGTACGACGAGTTCGCGCGCCGGCTCGCCGCGGCGGTGGGCAAGCTGCGGGTGGGCGAGGGCCTGTCCGGCGCTTCCGACCAGGGGCCGCTGATCGACGCCAACGCCCTGGCCAAGGTCGAGGAGCACGTCGCCGATGCGCAGGCCAAGGGTGCGAAGGTGCTGGCCGGCGGCGCGCGCCACGCGCTGGGCGGCACCTTCTACCAGCCCACGGTGCTGACGGACGTGGATGCGCGCATGCTGATCGCGCAGGAAGAAACCTTCGGCCCGGTGGCGCCGCTGTTCCGTTTCTCCAGCGAGGACGAAGCGATCACGATGGCCAACGCCACCGAGGCCGGCCTGGCCGGCTACTTCTACACCCGCGACGTGGCGCGGGCGTGGCGGGTGATGGAGCGGCTGGAGTGCGGCATCGTCGGGGTCAACACCGGCCTGGTGTCCACCGAAGTCGCGCCGTTCGGCGGGGTGAAGGAGTCGGGCATGGGTCGCGAGGGTTCCAAGTACGGCCTGAACGACTACACCGAGTTGAAGTACGCATGCTTCGGCGGGATCTGAAGCGCAGGCTGCGCATGCGCTCGCGGCTGCGGTCGGCCGGGATCGCGGGGGTGGCGCTGCTGCTGGCCACCGGGCTGGCCGCTGCGCGCACGCAGCTGGATGCGACGACGCTGGCTTCGGGCAAGTATCCGCGCCCGGTGGATTTTTCCGCCTATGCCCCGTCGCAGGACGCGGTCGCGCCGAGCCACCGGTTCGAAGGGCGCTTGCGGCTGTCGGGAAAGCCGTCCACGCGCACGCTGGTGCGCAACGACGATTTCCTCGACGAAGGCGATGCGTCGGCGGCGCGGACCTGGCCGCAGGACTTCGATTTCGCCTTCGTCCAGGATGGGCAGTGGCTGATCCCGGTCGAGCGCGGCCCGCAGCCCGGTTCGCATCCGTGGTGGGAGTTCTCGGTCGAGCCGGGGCGGGTGTGGGACGAGCCGGGCGATGGCGGCCTCACCCGCGCCTCGGTCCCGTTCGCGCTGGTGCAGCGCAATGCCAACTGCACCCACAACGGCGTGCTCACCTTCCTGTTCGACGACGCCGGCAACGTGTCGCGCGCGGCCGTGCAGGTGGGCAGCGAGACCTGCCTGTACCTGCAACTGGACATCTGGGGCCTGCTCGACGCGCAGTATTTGCCGGGGCCGGTGGAGAACGCCGGGGCGTTGGTCGAGGCGCATCGGCGCGAGGTCGCCGCGCGGTTGCCGGTGAAGCCGATCGCCGCGCTGGCCGCCGATCATCCCGGGTTGGTGCCCGGCAACCTGGCGATCGGCGATGCGCGCGCGCGCAGCACGCACGGCTTCGTCTTCGACGGCATCCACTACCGCGGCGGCTGTCCCACCCGGCACGGCGAATATCCGTGGTGCGAGGCCTTGCTGGTGCCTTCGTACTCGCTGGCCAAGTCGGTCGTCGCCGGGCTGGCGGCGATGCGGCTGGAGCGGCTGTATCCGGGGATCCTGGACCAGCCGGTAGGCCGGCATGTCCCCGCCAGTGGCTGTCATGGCGAGAAGTGGCGGGGGCGCACGCTGCGCCACCTGCTGGACATGGCCACCGGGCAGTACGACTCGCCGGCGTACATGGCCGACGAGGACGATGAGCGTGCCGGCCTGTTCTTCGCCGCGGACAGCCACGCCGGGCGCCTGGCCTTCGCCTGCGAGGCCTATCCTGAGCGCGAGGCGCCGGGCCGGCGCTGGGTCTACCACACCTCCGACACCTACCTGCTGGGCACCGCGCTGCAACACGCGTTGCGCGCGATTCCCGGTCGCGAGCACGACGACGTGTTCGACGACGTGCTCTGGGCCGACGTGCTCGGGCCGCTGGGGCTGAGCCCGACCGCCAGGCACACGCGCCGCAGCTACGACGACGCGCGGCAGCCGTTTTTCGGCTGGGGGTTGACGCTGTTGCCGGATGATCTCGCCAAGCTGGGCGCATTCCTGGCCCGCGGCGACGGCCGCATTGGAGAACGGCAGGTACTGGATCCGGGACTGCTGGCGGCGGCGCTGCAGCGCGATCCCGCCGATCGCGGGCTGCAGGCGGCGACGCTGGCCGACTACCGCTACCAGCACGGGTTCTGGGCACGCAATCTGGAAACGCAGCTGGGCTGCGGGGCACCGGCCTGGGTGCCGTTCCTGTCCGGCTTCGGCGGCATCACCCTGGTGCCGTTCGCCAACGGCGCGGCCTGGTACGGTGTCGCCGACGACGGGCTGTTGCCTTCGATCCTGTTCGAGCGCCCTGCCATGGAGGCGGCCAAGCTCGGCGCACTGTGCAGGTGAGGGCCGCGCTTTTCCGGCTGGCGTCGCTACAACGTCGGTACGGCGTCGGGTTGCAGGCCGAGCCGCTGCCGCACTTCACCGGCCACGCGCGCGGTTTCGCGCAGCGGCACGATGGGGGCGGCGAGAGGGACGGGCGAAGGTTCGGGTCCGTGGATCCGCCCGCGTTCGCGCAGCGCGCCGAGGAAGGCGTCGAGCTTGCCGGTGGTGCATTCTTCGGCGAATACCTGCACCGGTGCGCGCGTGGCGCAGGCCTCGGACAGCATGTTCACCGAATCGGGGGTGCATACCAGGCGGTCGGCGCAGGCGAGCATGCCGGGGTAGGGATTGGCGCCATGGCCGTCCCACAGCAGGCCGGGCACGCCGTGCAGTTGCGCACGCATCAGCTCGAGCATGGCCGCCGGCGTGCGCCGCGAGGCGGTGGCCAGCAGGCTGCCGCCGCTGGCCAGCACCTGTTGGCGCAGGGATTGCAGCAGGGTCCGCAGGCCGTCGCCCGTCCAGGGCGCATGCCGGGTCGGCGCACCGACCAGCACCGCGATGCGCGGACGCGGCAGCGCCCGCAGGGCGGGGAAGCGCGCGTCCGCGGCGGCCAGCCAGGCATCGTCCACCGGGTTGAGGCTGCCGGTCACGGCGATCGCGTTGTCGCCGCGCAGGCGATCATGGCCGGGGGCGATCACCAGGTCCCAGTGGCGCGGGTCGATGCGCGGGTCGAGGAGTTGTACGACCCGGCTGCCGTGCTCGCGCAACAGGCGGGTGGCGAGGGCCGCCTGCCGGCCGCAGCCGATGGCGAATGCAGGCGGCGATGCGCAGTCGGCGCGGAACCCGGGGCCGAACGGCGCCGACAGGCCCGGCCAGGTGCGTGGCGCCAGCCAGCGCGCCAGCAGGTCCGGCTGCAGGTGCATGTCGCGGGCGGCGGGATCCAGCGCGCACGCAAGCGCGAATGCCTGCCGCGCGTTGCCGGCGCGGCCGTCGTGCAGGGCCCAGGTGGCCTCCGGCGGGCTCAGGCGGGTCGTTCCATGGTTGTGATCGATCCGTTCCGGTCGCGATGCTTTGGCTTCACCCGTGGAACTCTACACTGGGCGCCTTCCGAAGCATCGCACCCGAGGCCCCGATGTCGCACCCGCTGCCCGACCCCGCGCTCGACCAGTTGTTCCGCACCGCGCGCACCTACAACGCGTTCTCCGGCGAGGTCTCCGACGAGACCCTGCACCAGTTGTACGACCTGCTGAAGTTCGGCCCGACCGAGGCCAACACCACCCCGGCGCGGATCGTGTTCGTGAAGTCGGACGAGGCCAAGGCCAAGCTCGGCCCGGCCCTGAGCGAGGGTAACTACCAGAAGACGATGGCGGCGCCGTGCGTGGCGATCGTCGGCTACGACATGCGCTTCTACGACAAGCTGCCGGTGCTGTTCCCGCACACCGATGCCAAGGCCTGGTTCGAGCACCGCGACGAGGCCAACCTGGCCTGGGTGGCGATGCGCAGCAGCAGCCTGCAGACCGCCTACCTGATCCTGGCGGCGCGCTCGCTGGGCCTGGACTGCGGGCCGATGTCCGGCTTCGACAACGCCAAGGTCGACGCCGCGTTCTTCGCCGGCACCGCGATCCGCTCCAACATCCTGGTCAACCTCGGCCAGGGCGACCCGGCCAGCATCTTCCCGCGTTCCCCGCGCCTGGGCTTCGACGAAGCCTGCCGCATCCTCTGACACCCGCATCGCATCCACGGAGCTCCCCATGTTCAAGAAGCTGCTGCTCACCGCCGCCCTCGTCGCCGCCAGCGCCAATGCCTTCGCCGCCGGCGTGTCGTACAAGCTGGATCCGACCCATACCAACGTGCTCGCCAGCTGGAGCCACTTCGGCTTCTCGCATCCCAGCGCGCAGTTCGGCGCGGTCGACGGCACCCTGGTCTACGACGAGAAGGACGTCGCCAAGTCCAGCGTCGAGGTGACCCTGCCGCTGTCGGGGCTCGACAGCTTCGTGCCGAAGCTCGACGCTCACCTGAAGAGCGCGGATTTCTTCGACGCCGAGAAGTTCCCGGCGATCACCTTCAAGAGCACCAAGGTCGAGGACCTCGGCGGCGGCAAGTTGCGCATCACCGGCGACCTGACGGTCAAGGGCACGACCCGCCCGGTGGTGCTGGCGGCCCAGCTCAACAAGGCCGGCGACCATCCGATGACCAAGCGCCCGACGGTCGGCTTCGACGCCACCACCACGATCAAGCGCAGCGAGTTCGGGGTCGGCGCCTACGTGCCGAACGTCGGCGACGAGATCACCCTGCGCATCACCACCGAAGCCTCGGCGGCGAAGTAAGGGCGCGCCATGGTCGTCGAACGCCCTGCGGGCCAGCGCGGCGAAGTCTCGCTGGGCTGGCTGCGCAGCCGCCACACGTTCTCGTTCGGGCACTACCACGACCCGGCGTGGATGGGCTTCGGCCCGCTGCGGGTGATCAACGACGACACCGTCGCCCCGGGCGGCGGTTTCGCCCCGCATCGCCACGCCAACATGGAAATCGTGAGCGTGGTGCTGGCGGGTGCGCTCGCGCATCGCGACAGCGCCGGCCACGAGGGCTTGGTGCGCGCGGGCGACGTGCAATGGATGAGCGCCGGCCACGGCATCGAGCACAGCGAGTACAACGGCTCGGATGCCGAGCCGGTGCATTTCCTGCAGCTCTGGATCCAGCCCGACCGGCTGAATGCGCAACCGGCGTACGACCAGCGCCATTTCGATCCCGCGGCGCGGCGTGGCCGCTGGGCCACGCTGGTGTCCCCGGATGGCGCGGACGGTTCGATCGCGATCCGCCAGCAGGCGCGCCTGCTGGCGACCCGCCTGCACGCCGGCGATGCGCTGGCCGCCCCGCTCGCGGCGGACCGGCTGCACTGGCTGCATGTCGCCGCCGGCGAGGTGCAGGCCGGCGAGCGCGTGCTGAGGGCGGGCGATGCGCTGGGCTTCGCGGACGAAGCCGGCGAGCTGGCCCTGCGCGGCATCGCCGACGCCAGCGACGTGCTGCTGTTCGACCTGCCGCGCTAGGCGTGTCATCGCGGCGAAAGCCGGGATGGCGGCAATGTCCTACGGTAAACTGCCGCGGTTCCCGCCACCGCGCAGCATCGCCATGAACCAGCCTGTCCCCGCCGCGTCCTCGCCGGCCAATGCCCAGCAACGGTACGAGGTGCGTCGCGCGGACCTGCCGCTGAGCTGCCCGCAGCCGTCGATGGCGTTGTGGAATTCGCATCCGCGCGTGTACCTGCCGATCGAGGCCGAGGGCGGCACCTCGCAGTGCCCGTACTGCGGCGCGACCTACGTCCTCGTCGACTGATCCGTCGGCGCGGGCGATGCGCCGGCTGACGGTTGTGCAATTGCTGCCGGCCCTGGATGCCGGTGGCGTCGAGCAATCCACCCTGGAGATCGCCGACGCGCTGGTGCGCGCCGGGCATCGCGCGATCGTGGTGTCCGCCGGCGGGCGCCTGCAGGCGCCGCTGGAGGCCGCGGGCGCCGAACACATCCGCCTCGACATCGGCCGCAAGTCGCCGTTGTCGCTGCGCCATGTCCCGGCCTTGCGCCGGCTGTTCCGCGAGCGCGGCACGGACATCGTGCACGCGCGATCGCGGCTGCCGGCGTGGCTGGGCTGGCTCGCGCTGCGCGGGATGCCGGAGGCGGCGCGCCCACGCTTCGTGACCACCGTGCACGGGCTGAATTGCAAGCTTGCGGAACGCTTTTTTTATCTCATCCTGTGAAGCTGATTTTGAAACTCCTAATACTTTATAATAATCTTTATAATCCATAC
>JAFLEA010000005.1 GCA_017302035.1 Lysobacterales bacterium | reverse complement strand
GACGCGGTGGGCGGGCCGGACGGCCATCAGCGCGCCAGCCGCGCCGCGATGTCGGCCAGCCGCCGGCCCAGCGCGCGCGCCAGCACCGATTCTTCCTCGGTGGGCTGGGGATCGTCCTGGGCCCCGGCCACGTGGCTGGCGCCGTAGGGCGTGCCGCCGCTGCGGGTGGTGTTGAGCAGCGGCTCGGTGAAGGGAATGCCGACGATCAGGCAGCCGTGGTGCAGCAGCGGCACCTGCATGGTCAGCAAGGTCGATTCCTGGCCGCCGTGCTGGGTGGCGGTGGAGGTGAACACCGCCGCCGGCTTGCCGGCTAGGGTACCGCTGGCCCATTGCGCGCCCAGGCCGTCGATGAAGTGCTTCACCGGCGCGGCCATGTTGCCGAAGCGGGTGGGGCTGCCCAGGGCCAGGCCGGCGCATTCGACCAGGTCGGATGCCTGCACGTAGGGCGCACCGTCCTCGGGCACGGGCGGGGCCGCCTGCTGGGTCGTGGCCGCCACCGGCGGCACCGTGCGCAGGCGCGCCTGCATGCCGGGCACCTCCTCCACCCCGCGCGCGATCTGCCGCGCCAGGCGCGCGACCGAGCCGCCGCGGCTGTAGTACAGGACCAGGATGTCCGCCATCGTGCCTTCCACCGGATTCGGGAGGGCGTCCAGTATCGGCGATGCAGGTGCCGCCGCGCATCGGGTAGGCTTGCGCGATGGACTTGGCGCAAACCCTGGCCGGCTGGCGCCGGACCCTGCACGAGCGCGTGCTCGACCGCGCGCGCGCGGCCACCTTCGCCCGCTTCCTGTGGCGCCGCTTCCTCGACGACCGCCTGTTCGACGCCGCCGCCTCGCTGTCCTACACCACCGCCTTCGCCCTGGTGCCGCTGGCGGTGGTGGTGCTGGGTGTGCTGTCGGCGTTCCCGGTGTTCCAGCAGTGGAGCGCCGAACTGGTCGACTACGTGTTCTCCAACTTCATGCCCAGCGCGGCACGGGCGATCGAATCCCGGTTGGAGGACCTGGCCAACAACATCACCCAGCTCACCGCCGCCGGCGTGGTGGCCCTGGTGGTGTCGCTGCTGGTCACCCTCAACAGCGTGGAATCCACCTTCAACCGGATCTGGCGGGTGGCCAGCGCGCGCCCGCAGCTGTCGCGCTACCTGGTGTACTGGACCGTGCTGACCCTGGGCGCGCTGCTGGCTGCCGCCTCGCTGGCGGCCTCGGCGCAGTTCCTGGCCCTGCCCCTGTTCGAGCGGCCACAGTGGCAGTGGCTCACCAACCTGGGCATGGGCATCACCCCCTCCCTGATCGAATTCGGCGTGGTGGTACTGGTCTACCGGGTGGTGCCGCACCACACCGTGAAGTGGCGCCATGCCTTCGCCGGCGCCTTGCTGGCCGTGGCCCTGCTGGAGGTGGTGAAGACCGGCCTGGGCATGTATCTGGGCAGCTTCGACGGCTACCAGCGGCTGTATGGCGCGCTGGCAGCGATCCCGATCCTGATGTTGTGGATCTACCTGGCCTGGACCGCGATCCTGCTCGGCGCCTCGCTGGCGTCCTCGCTGGCCGCGTTCCGCTACCAGCCCGCGGAGATGCGCCTGCCGGCAGGCTACGAGATGTACGCGCTGCTGCGCCTGATCGGCCGCTTCCGCGAGGCGCGGCGCGAGGGCAGCGGCCTGCATACCGCGCAGATGCTGACCCTGGAACCGATGCTCACCGACACCCTGGTGCAGCGGTTCCTGTCCAGGCTGAGCGAGATCGGCCTGGTGCGGCGCGACGAGCGCGGCGAATGGCTGCTGGCGCGCGACCTGGACGATCTCACCCTGGGCGAACTGTACGAGGCCTGCCAACTGCGCGTGCCGATGGGGGAGGACTGCCTGCCCTGCCGAGACGATGAGCTGGGTGCCGCCGTGCATGCGGTGATCGACGACCTGCGCCTGCCGCTGCACGAGGCGCTGGCGCGCAGCGTCGGCAGCATCTATCCCGCATCCGATCCTGCGGCCGAAGAATCCCCCGGAGCCTGAAGCATGCGCATCCAGATCCTGCCGGTGCTGGCGATATTGCTGCTGCTGACGGCGTGCCGGCCGCCGCCGGAGGCAACCCCGGTGCCGGCGCCGGCCTCCCCGCCGCAACCCGCACCGCCGGCCGCCTCGCCGGGCGTGGTCGAAAGCACCGCCGCGGTGCCGCGCCTTTCCGCCCCGACCGTAGGCGGCGGGCTGTTCGACCTGGCCGCCCATCGCGGCCGCTGGGTGGTGGTCAACTTCTGGGCGACCTGGTGCGCGCCGTGCCTGAAGGAGATGCCCGAGCTGTCGGCGTTGCACGCCATGCGCGAGCAGGTCGAGGTGGTCGGCCTGGCCTACGAGGACATCGCGCCGGAGGACATGCGCACCTTCCTGCAAGCGCATCCGGTCGCCTATCCGATCGTGATCGTCGATCCGATGGACCCGCCGCAGGACTTCGCCACCCCGCGCGGGTTGCCGATCACTTACCTGATCGCGCCCGATGGCAAGGTCGCGCGCCAGTTCCTGGGTCCGGTGACGGCGCATGACCTGGAGAACGCGATCCGGGCCAGTGGTGGCCAGGTCCGCTGAGCGGCGGTCCGGCCAGCCCGGCCGCCCGCCGCCGCGGGCCGGCGGGAATGGCGCTCCGGGCGGTTTGCGGCGCGCTCAATCGTCCAGTCGCTTGCGCTTCGGCGGTGCGTAGTCCGGCAGTGGCGCGACCGTGCCGTAGCGTTCGCGGTGCGGCTTGCCGCGCAATGGCGGCAGTTCCGGAATGCTCCTGGCCACGTGCACGTCCGGCAGCCGGTCGAGCAGGTCGCGGATCAGGGTCAGGCGCCCGCGGCGCTGGTCGTTGAAGTCGACCAGGGTCCATGGCGCGTACTCGGTATGGGTGGCGGCGAGCATGTCCTCGCGGGCGCGGGTGTACTCGGCATAGCGGCGCCGCGCCTCCAGGTCCACCGGCGAAAGCTTCCAGCCCTTGAGGGGATCGGCCTGGCGCTCGGCGAAGCGTTGCTCCTGTTCGGCCTGGTCCACGCACAGCCAGTACTTGAACAGCGCGATGCCGTCGTCCACCAGCATCCGCTCGAAACGTGGGGCCTGCTGCAGGAATTCCGTGTACTGGGCCTGGGTGCAATAGCCCATGACCCGTTCCACGCCGGCGCGGTTGTACCAGCTGCGGTCGAACAGCACGATCTCGCCGGCGGCCGGCAGGTGCGGGACGTAGCGCTGGAAATACCACTGCGTGGCCTCGCGCTCGGTCGGCCGCGGCAGGGCGATGGTCCGGCACTGGCGCGGGTTGAGGTGTTCGGCGATCGCCTTCGCGGTGCCGCCCTTGCCGGCGGTGTCGCGGCCCTCGACCACCACCACCAGCCGCTTGCCCTCGGCCTGCACCCACTCGGCCATGCGCACCAGTTCCAGGTGCATCGGCGCGATCAGGTCCTTGTAGATGCCCTTGCGCATGGGTGCGTGGTGCTTGGATTGCTTGCCTGGCTTGGCTGCCATGGTCGGGTGTCCGGGAAGAGGGGCTTCCACCGATGTTCGCACGCCCCGCATCCGCCTGTAGAGGCGGCCAACGGTCGGATCTGCAGGCGGACGCGGGCGGGCAGGCCGGCGCCCTCCCGCGGGTGCGCATGGCATGATCGGCGCCGGACGCCCGCGTCCAGGGGGAGGCCCATGCAGACCACCGATCCGCGTACCGCTCGGGTATCGGGCGCCCCGGCGTCGCGCATCGCGCTGGCCGGACAGGAGGGGCGGCGATGACCGGCGATCCGCCGCAAGCGGTTGCGCGGGGCGGGAGCGGTCCCGTCGAGCGCGGCGAGCGCTTGCCGGTGCTGGACGTGCTCCGCGGCGTGGCGATCTTCGGCATCCTGGTCGGGAACATGGTGGTGTTCAGCGGCTATGGCTTCCTGTCGCCCGCCGAGCGCGCGGCGCTGCCCACGCCGGCCGGCGATGCGGTCGCGATGTTCCTGATCCATGTGCTGGTCGACGGCAAGTTCTATTCGCTGTTCTCGCTGCTGTTCGGATTCGGCTTCGCGGTGCAGATGCGCCGCGCGCAGGCGCAGGGCGGCGATTTCCCGCGGCTGTTCCGGCGCCGGCTGCTCGGATTGTTCCTGATCGGCCTGTTGCACGCGGTGTTCGTCTGGTCCGGCGACATCCTGATGCTCTACGCCATGCTCGGCCTGCTGTTGCTGCCGTTGCGCCAGCTGGACGACCGCACCCTGCTGCGCGCGGTGGCGGCGTGCCTGCTGCTGCCGTCCCTGGCGTATCTGGGGATGCTCGCCGCGGGCGTGGGCAATCCGTTCGCGCCGCCCGTCGATCCGGCGGCGGCCGCGGAAGGGCCGGACCTGTTCGCGCTGATGCTGGCCGGCTTCCGCGGCGACAGCTGGGCGGGCGCGTGGCGCTCGAACCTGATCCAGTTGGCCGGCCGCTGGGTCGACCTGTTCCTGTCGGTGCGCTTCCCCAAGGTGCTGGCGATGTTCCTGCTCGGCTTCTGGCTGGGGCGTCGCGGCATCGGCATCGATCCGGTGCGCGATCGGCCGCTGCTGCGACGGACCGTGGCGATCGGCCTGCTGGTGGGCATCCCGGCCAACACCGCCATGGCCTGGTTGATGGGGCGGGGCGTGTACCTGCCGGCCTCGCTGCCTGGGCTGGCGCAGGTCGCCGCCGCGACCGTCGGCATTCCGTTGTTGACGCTGGCCTACGCCGCCGCCGTGGTGCTGGCGTTCCACGCTCCGGCAAGCCGGCGGCCCATGTCCTGCTTCGCCCCGCCGGGGCGCATGGCGCTGAGCAACTACCTGATGCACAGCGTGGTCATGACCTGGGTGTTCTACGGCTGGGGCCTGGGGTGGTACGGCCGGATCGGTCCGGCACTGACGACGCCCCTGGCGCTGCTGACCTGCGTGGCGCAGATCGGATTGAGCGCCGTCTGGCTGTCCCGGTTCCGGTTCGGTCCGGTGGAATGGCTGTGGCGCAGCTTCACCTATCGCCGCAAGGTACCGCTGCGCCGGGCCGGCGCCGACAATCGAACCTGACGGGAGCGAGGAGACGCACCATGCGCTGGAAGTTTGGAACCGCCATTGTCCTCATGCTTGCGAGCGGGTTTCCCGCCTCCGCCCGGGAAAGCGCTGCGCAGACCCTGGATGGGTTGGCGCCGGAGATCGACGCGCTGTTCGCCGGGTTCCAGGCCGATTCCCATATCCCCGGCATGGTCTACGGCGTGGTCCAGGACGGCAGGCTCGTGCACGTGAAGGGCCTCGGGGTGCAGGATCTGGATGCCCGGCGACCGGTCACGCCCGACAGCCTGTTCCGCATCGCCTCGATGACCAAGGCGTTCACCGCGCTGGCGATCCTGCAGTTGCGCGACGAGGGCAAGCTGCGCCTGGACGATCTCGCCGAACTCTACGTGCCGGAGATGAAGGGCTGGACCTATCCGACCGCCGACAGCCCGCGCATCCGCGTGCGCGACCTGCTCCACCATGTCGGCGGCCTGGTCACCGACGATCCCTGGGGCGACCGCCAGCAGGTCCTGCCGGACGAGGATTTCGCCAGGATGATCGCCGCCGGCGTGCCGTTCAGCCGGGTGCCGCAGAGCCAGCACGAATACTCCAACTTCGGCTACGCGCTGCTGGGCCGGATCGTCAGCGCGGCATCGGGCATGGCCTACCAGGATTACGTGCGCAGCCGCATCCTGGCCCCGCTGGGCATGGATTCGACCGGTTACGAGGTCGATGCCGCGCCGCGCGACCGGCTCGCCGTCGGCTATCGCTGGGAGAACGGGCGTTGGAGCGCGGAGCCGGAGATGCGCGACGGCGCATTCCGCTCGATGGGCGGGCTGGTCACCAGCGCGAACGACTACGCCAAATGGGTTGCCTTCCTGCTCTCGGCCTGGCCGCCGCGCGACGATCCCGACACCGGGCCGGTCAAGCGCGCCACGGTGCGCGAGATCGCGCAAGGCCTGAACTTCGTGTCGGTCGTCAACCGCACCGGGTCGAGCGGCGCGAGCGCGTGCAAGCAGGCCCTCGCCTACGGCATGGGCTGGCGGGTCGCACAGGATTGCGACCTCGGCCTGACCCTGGCCCATGGCGGCGGCTATCCGGGCTATGGCAGCCACGTGATGCTGATGCCCGACCTCGGCACCGGCGTCTTCGCCATGGCCAACCGCACCTACGCCGGGCCGTCGGCCCCGGCATGGGACGCCGCGGTGGCGATGGACAAGGCGGGGCTGCTCGCCGATCGCCCGGTGCCGGTGTCGGACGCGGTGGCCAAGACGTTCGCCGCGGCACGTGCCGCCTATGCTGCCGGCGACCTCGGTCCGCTGGACGGCAAGCTGGCGATGAATTTCCTGCTCGACCGCTCGGCCGAGAACTGGGCGGCCGAATTCGCGCGGCTGAAGGCCGAGGTCGGCGAGTGTCCTTCGCTCGAACCGCTGGCGCCCACGGGCGCGCTGTCGACCCGCTTCCGCCTGGTTTGCGAGCGCGGGAGGCTCGATGGCGTCCTGCTGCTTGCGCCGACGGCGCCGGCGACCGTGCAGGCCCTGCGGCTGCGCGTGGTCCCGCCCGGGAGCGACTGACCGCGCGGTCGCTTCCCTTATTCGGAAGTCAGCCGCGCCAGTTCGTCGGCCTGGTGTTCCTGCTGCAGGCGCACCACCAACGGGTCGAGATCGCCTTCGAGGATGTTCGGCAGGTCGTACAGGGTCAGGCCCTCGACGCGGTGGTCGGTGATGCGGCCTTGCGGAAAACTGTAGGTGCGGATGCGCTGGCTGCGGTCGCCGCTGCCGACCTGCAATCGGCGCGATTCGGCCTGCGCGGCCTGCTGCCGGCTGCGCTCGGCGTCGAGCAGTTGCGCCTTCAGCCGCTTCATCGCCTTGTCGCGGTTGGCGTGCTGGCTGCGCTCGGTCTGGCTCTCCACCACCGTGCCGGTGGGCAGGTGGGTGATCCGGATCGCCGAATCGGTCTTGTTGACGTGCTGGCCGCCGGCGCCGGAGGAACGGAAGGTGTCGACCTTCAGCTCGGCCGGGTTGATCGCGATCTCCTCGACCTCGTCGGCCTCGGGGATGATCGCCACCGTCGCCGCCGAGGTGTGGATGCGGCCCTGCGATTCGGTGGCCGGCACCCGCTGCACGCGGTGGGTGCCGGATTCGAACTTCAGCCGCGAGTACGCGCCGCGGCCGACGATCCGGGCCACGATCTCCTTGTGCCCGCCATGCTCGCCCGGATTCTCCGATTCGACCTCGACCTTCCAGCCCTGGCGCTCGGCGTAGCGCGCGTACATCCGGAACAGGTCGCCGGCGAACAGCGCGGCCTCGTCGCCGCCGGTGCCGGCGCGTACCTCCAGGAACAGGTTGCCGTCGTCGCGCGGGTCCCGGGGCACCAGCAGCAGGGCCAGTTCGCCGTCCAGCGCCTGCAGGCGTTCGCGCGTGGCGGCGATTTCCTCCTCGGCCAGGTCGGCCAGCTCGGGATCGCCGCGCATCGCCTCGGCCGCCGCCAGGTCGGTCTTGGCCCGGGCTTCGGCGGCCAGCGCCGCGGCCACCGGCTCGAGCTGGGCGAACTCGCGCGACAGATCGCGGAAGCGCGCGTTGTCGGCCATCACGCCGGGGTCGGCGAGCAGGCGTTCCAGTTCTTCGCGGCGCTCGGCCAGCGCTTCAAGCTTGCGGCGCAGGCTCGGGGTCATCGGTCGATGGTAGCGGGAGCGGGGCCTCGGCGGATGCGGCCGGGCCAGGCTCGCGGTGCGGGAACAGGCGTTCGGCCGCGCGCACCAGTTCGGTGTCGCCGCTGAGCGTGGCCTCGCGCAGCGCCGCGGTGGGCGGGTGCAGCAGGCGGTTGGTCAGGGTATGGGCGAGGAACTGCAGCACTTCCTCCGGATCGCGGCCGCCGGCCAGCTGCTGGCGGGCGCGGGCCAGGGTCTCGTCGCGGGTGCTCTCGCCCAGGGTGCGCAGGCGCTTGAGCGTTTCCTGGCGGCCACCGGCGCGCAACGCTTCCATGTAGCGGGCGACCTGCAGGTCGATGATTGCTTCGGCCGCTTCGGCCGCTTCGTGGCGGCTGCGGCGGTTGTCCTCCACCGCGCGCTCCAGGTCGTCCACGGTGTAGAGGTAGGCGTCGTTGAGCATGGCCACGCCCGGTTCGATGTCGCGCGGCACGGCCAGGTCGAACAGCAGCACGGGTTTGCGCCGGCGCGCGGCCAGCGCGGCCTCGACCTGGGCCAGGCGCAGCACCGGCTCGCGGCTGGCGGTGGCCGAGAACACCACGTCGGCCTCGGCCAGGTGGCGGTCCAGTTCCGCCAGCGGCAGGGCGTAGCCGCCATGGCGGCTGGCCAGATCCTGGGCATGGGCGAGGGTGCGGTTGGCCACCAGCAGCCGGCCCACTCCGCCCTTGACCAGGTGCCGGGCGGCCAGCTCGATGGTCTCGCCGGCGCCGATCAGCAGTACGGTCGAGTCGGGCAGGCTGGCGAAGGAGTCCTGGGCCAGGCGCACCGCGGTGGACGCGACCGATACCGGGTTGACCCCGATCCGGGTGTCGGTACGGGCGCGCTTGGCCACCGCGAAGGTCTGCTGGAACAATCGGTCCAGGCGGTTGCCCAGGGCGCCGTGCTCGCGCGCCAGCGCCCAGGCGTCCTTCACCTGGCCGAGGATCTGCGGTTCGCCCAGGACCATCGAGTCCAGTCCGGTCGCGACCCGGAACAGGTGGCGCACCGCGTCGGCGTCGTGATGCCGGTACAGGTAGGGAGCCAGGCCCTGGGCGTGCCCGTCCAGCCAACCGGCCAGGGCATCGCCGTCGGCGGCCACCGCATAGACCTCGGTACGGTTGCAGGTCGAAAGCAGCGCCGCCTCGGACACTTCCGGCAGCGAGCGCAACGAGGACAGCGCCCGGCCCATCGAATCGCCGGCAAACGCCACCCGTTCGCGCAGGTCGACCGGCGCGGTCTGGTGGTTCAGGCCCAGGAGCCACAGGGTCATGTTCAGGGGCTTGCGCTAATCTGCTGGCTTGTCTCCGCACCCATTTTACGGCCCGGTGGCCGCCAATGCCCGTATCCGTGTTCCTTGCCCGAGTCAGCGGGCGCCCGCAACCCCGTTCCCGCCTGCGCCTGGCGGCCGTCCTGGGCCTGGTCCTGGCGGTCTCCGCGCCGCTGCAGGCGGCCACGCCGCAGGCGGAAGACCTCCCGATCGGACCGCTGCTGGCCGGCGAATACGCACTCCAGGCCGGCCAGCTGGCCGACGCCGCGCGCTGGTACCTGGAGGCGGCCCGGGATGCCGACGGCGACGTGCTGCTGGCCGAACGCGCCACCCGCATCGCCCTGCTCGCCAACGACGACGCTCTCGCCGCGCAGGCGCTGAAGCTGTGGCGCCAGCGCGCGCCCGATTCGCTGGCGCTGGAGGCCACCACCATTTCCCTGGCCCTGCGCGAGGGCCAGTTGCGCAAGGCCCGGCGCGACCTGCAGAAGCTGCTGGCGCGGCCGGAGCCGCGCGCCTGGCGCTACGCGCTGGTCGCCCTCGCCGGCGGACGTGATCCGCAGGTGGTGGCGCGGGTGCTGGGGCAACTGGTCGATGCCGGCGCGATCCCCGGGGAGCTGGCGGCCTGGCAGGAGTTCGGCAGGCTGTCGCTGCGCCTGGATGCGCCGGAGCTGTCGGCGCGGATCGTCGACGAGATGGTCCGCCGCTTCCCCGACGAACCGCGGGTGGCGGTGCTGCGCGCCGGCCAGCTTGGCCAGGCCGGCCAGCACGACCAGGCGCGCGAACTGCTGGGCCGGATCGAGCCGCGCGCGGCCGCCGATCCGGAAATCCGCGCCATGCTCACCATCGCCTACGAGGCGCTGGGCGACTACGCCGCCGCCGCGCGGGTGGTCGCGCAGGGGCCGCAGGACATCCGCACCTGGGGCATGCGCGCCTCGCTGCTGGCCCGTGCCGGGGACACCCTGGCCCTGCAGGCGCTGTATGCCGAACTTTCCGCCGGCGACCGCGGCCGGCCCGATCCGGCCCGGCGCATGCTGCTGGGGCGGATCGCCGAATTCCTCAAGCGCCCGGCCGATGCGGTGGACTGGTACCGCGGCGTGGCCGGCGGGCCGGAGCGGCAGGAGGCGCGGATCCGGATCGCGGTGGCGCTGTACGAACTGGGCCGGAAGGCGGAAGCCTATGCCGAGGCGCATGCGCTGCAGAACGATGCCGGCAGCGACGACGATGCGCGCCGCAATGCCTATCTGCTGGAAGGCGAACTGCGCCAGCGCGACGGCGATGGCGGCGCCGAGATCGAGGCCCTGGACCGCGGCCTGGCCGCCTATCCCGACGCCCCGGCGTTGCTGTATGCGCGCGCCCTGGCGTGGGAGCGCCAGGACCGGATCGACCGCGCCGAGGCCGACCTGCGCAAGCTGCTGGTATCCGACCCGGAGAACGTGGCCGCGCTCAATGCCCTCGGCTACACCCTGGCCGACCGCACCCAGCGGTACCAGGAGGCGTTGGAACTGATCGACCGCGCCCGTACCGCCGAACCGGACAGTGCCGCGATCGTCGACAGCTACGGCTGGGTCCTGTACCGGCTGGGCCGCAACGAAGAGGCGCTGGTCGAACTGCGCCGCGCCTGGGGCCTGACGAAGGATCCGGAGATCGGCGCGCACCTGGGCGAAGTGCTGTGGGTGCTGGGCCGCCGCGACGAGGCGCAGCGATATTTCGAGGAATCGCGCAAGCTCGATCCGGACAACCGCTCGCTGAGCCGGGCGCTGCAGAAGCTGGGCCTGCCCCCGCCCGCGGCGAAGCCGCAGCCGGCGCCCGTGCAGGAGTCCGCACAGCCCCCTCAGGCCGGGACGAAGGAGCCGGCGCCGTGAACTACGCCAGGCACGCGGCCGGCTTCGCGCTGGCCTTGGTCCTGCTCGCCGGTTGCGCCGCCGTGCCGGTGCGGGAGGCGCCGGTCGCGGTCGATCCGGAGCATGCGCAGGCGAGGCAACAGGCGCGCCAGACGCAACTGGAGGCGATCCCGGATTGGTCGATGCAGGGCCGGATCGCGCTCAGCGTCGGCGATCGCGGCGGCAGCGGCCGCCTGGACTGGGAGCAGCGCGGACCGGCGTTCCGGGTCTCGCTCGCCGCTCCGGTGACCCGGCAGAGCTGGAGCCTGGCCGGCGAGCCGGACGCGGCGACCCTCGACGGCCTGGAAGGCGGCCCGCGCTCGGGCCCGGACGCCGGAGTCCTGCTGCAGGAGGCCACCGGCTGGCCGATCCCGGTCGCGGCGATGGCCTGGTGGGTCCGCGGGCTGGCCTCGCCGGGCGCCAGGATCGAGTTCGGCCCGGACGGCCGACTACGGCGCCTGGTCGCCGAAGGCTGGACCGTGGACTACCAGGAGTGGCGGCCGGCGGCCGGGTCCTGGCCGGAGATGCCGCGCCGGTTGCAGGCGGTCCGTGAGGGCGCGCGGGTGCGACTGGTCGTGGATGGCTGGGACGCGGCGCCGTGAACGCCGGCTGGAGCGCCTGGCCGGCCCCGGCCAAGCTGAACCTGTTCCTGCGCATCGTCGGCCGTCGCGCCGATGGCTACCACGAGCTGCAGACCGTGTTCCGGATCCTGGACTGGGGCGACCGCATCCGCTTGCGACCCCGCAGCGATGGCCAGGTCATGCGCCATGGTGATCGCCTGCCCGGGGTGGAGGATCCGGCCGATCTGGCGGTCCGGGCGGCGATCCTCCTTAAAAATGAGACTAACGTCAGCCAAGGTGCTGACATCCACGTCGAAAAGCGTGTTCCAGCCGGCGGCGGCTTCGGCGGCGGATCGTCCGACGCGGCCACCGTGTTGTGCGCTTTGGACCGGCTCTGGGGGCTGAACCTGGGCGAGGACCGTCTCGCCGCGCTCGGCCTGCGCCTGGGCGCCGACGTGCCGGTCTTCGTCCGTGGCCGCAGCGCCTGGGCCGAGGGGGTGGGCGAAAAGCTGGTCCCGCTGGAGCTGGCGCCGGCCTGGTACGTGCTGGTCGACCCGGGCGTGCACGTGCCGACCGTCGAGCTGTTCCGGTCCCCCGATTTGACGCGCGATTCCCCGCCCGCGAAAATAGCGGGCTTCGCTGCCGGAACCGTGCTCGACAATGCGTTCGAGCCGGTCCTGCGCCGCCGCGAACCGGCCGTGGAAGCCGTGTTCGCCGAGCTGGCGCGGATCGGATCGCCGCGCCTGACCGGCACCGGCAGCGGCTGCTTCGTCGAATTCGCCCACCGGGACGCGGCGCAGGAAGCACTGGCGCGATTGCCGCGACGGATGCATGCCTGGGTCGCGGCCGGCGTTTCGGATTCGCCGTTGCGGGCTGCGCTGGCGCGCCTGCGGCGGGATTGATCCACAGGGGCGTCGCCAAGAGGTCCAAGGCACCGGGTTTTGATCCCGGCATCCGCAGGTTCGAATCCTGCCGCCCCTGCCAAGAAGTGCGAGTCCCTCGCAGAAGAACCGCACATCCGTGTGCGGGAGTTCCACAAAGAGCGGAAGGCCGCGGTTGGGGTTTTCCGATGGTTTCCACCGATCCACCGCCTGGGTGACACGATGGACGAACGCAACCTGCTTGTCTTCTCCGGCAACGCCAACAAGCCGCTGGCCGAAAGCATCTGCCGCGAGCTGGGCGTGCGTCCGGGCAAGGCGATGGTATCCGCGTTCTCCGATGGCGAGGCCCAGGTCGAGATCGAGGAGAACGTGCGCCGCCAGGAGGTGTTCGTCGTGCAGTCCACCTGCGCGCCGGCGGCCGAGAACCTGATGGAACTGCTGGTGATCATCGACGCGCTCAAGCGCGCCAGTGCCGCTTCGGTCACCGCGGTGGTGCCGTACTTCGGCTACTCGCGCCAGGACCGTCGCCTGCGCTCCACCCGGGTGCCGATCACCGCCAAGGTCGCCGCCAAGATGTTCACCGCGGTGGGCACCGACCGGGTGCTGACCGTGGACCTGCACGCCGACCAGATCCAGGGCTTCTTCGACATCCCGGTGGACAACGTCTACGCCTCGCCGCTGCTGCTGGCCGACATCTGGCGCGCCTACGGCACCGAGAACCTGATCGTGGTCTCGCCGGACGTGGGCGGCGTGGTCCGCGCCCGCGCGGTGGCCAAGCGCCTGGACGACGCCGACCTGGCGATCATCGACAAGCGCCGCCCGCGCGCCAACGTGTCCACGGTGATGAACATCATCGGCGACGTGTCCGGCAAGACCTGCGTGCTGGTGGACGACATCGTCGACACCGCCGGCACCCTGTGCGCGGCCGCGGCCGCGCTCAAGGAGCAGGGCGCGCTGAAGGTGGCCGCGTACTGCACCCATGCGGTGCTGTCCGGCCCGGCGGTGGACAACATCAACGGTTCGCAGCTGGACGAGCTGGTGGTCACCGACACCATCCCGCTTTCACCGGCCGCGCGCGCCTGCAACCGCATCCGCCAGGTCGGCGTGGCCGAGTTGCTGGCCGAGACGATTCGCCGCATCGCCTTCGGCGAGTCGGTCAGCTCGCTCTACGTGGACTGAAATTTCGCCCGGGTATTCCACCCGGGTTTTCCCGGGTTTCCCTGGTCGCGGGGGAACCCACCCAAGCCGCCGCGAGGCGGTCAATCAACCAAGGTAGTGAAAGAAATGGCAACTCATGTAATCGACGTCGAACGTCGCGGTGACGAGGGCAAGGGTGCGAGCCGCCGCCTGCGTCGCGACGGCAAGATCCCGGCCATCGTCTACGGTGGCGACCTCAACCCGGTCAACATCCAGCTCGACCACGAGAAGGTATGGCTGGCCAGCCAGAACGAGTGGTTCTACTCCTCGATCCTGGACCTGAGCCTCAACGGCGACGTGCAGAAGGTGCTGCTGCGGGACATGCAGCGCCATCCGTACAAGCAGCTGATCATGCACCTGGACTTCCAGCGCGTGAACGACAACGAGATCCTGCGCGCCGCCGTGCCGCTGCATTTCGTCAACGTCGAGAAGTCGGTGGCCGGCAAGACCAGCGGCGTGGTGGTGACCCACGAGCTGACCGAAGTCACCGTGGCCTGCCTGCCGAAGGACCTGCCGGAAGCCATCGAGGTCGACCTGGCCGATCTGGCCATCGGCACCGTGCTGCATTTGTCCGACCTGAAGCTGCCGGCCGGCGTGGAAGTGCCGGAACTCAAGCTCGGCAAGGAGCACGATGTGGCGGTGGTCGTGGCCAAGCACGCCCGCGGCGAGGAAGAGTCGCCGGCGGCCGAAGGCGAAGAGAAGAAGTAAGCCGCATCCGTTCCGCCCGGCCGGTCCGGGCGGAACGCCGGCTGCATCGCCAAGATGGCTGAGCTTCGTCTCATCGTCGGGCTGGGCAATCCCGGTCCCGAACATGCGAACACCCGGCACAACGCCGGGTTTCGTTTGCTGGACGCGCTGGCGGAAAAGGCCGGCGCGCGCTTCGGGCTGGAGTCGAAGCTGTTCGGCGAGACCGCCCGCGCCGACATCGGCGGGCGCAGCGTGTGGCTGCTCAAGCCGTCCACCTGGATGAACCTGTCCGGCAAGTCGGTGGCCGCCGCGTTGCGCTACTGGAAGATCGAGCCGGAACAGGCGCTGCTGGTCCACGATGAACTCGACCTGCCGCCCGGCGCGGCGCGGCTCAAGTTCGACGGCGGCCATGGCGGCCAGAACGGCCTGCGCGACACCATCCAGCACCTGGGGCACGGCCGGTTCCACCGCCTGCGGATCGGCATCGGCCATCCCGGGCACAAGGACCGGGTCACTGGCTGGGTGCTCGGCCGCGCCGGCAAGGACGACCAGGTGCAGATCGACCGTGCCATCGACGCGGCCATCGACACGCTGCCGCTGGCGGTGGCCGGCGAGTTCAACGAGGCGATGAAGCGGCTGCATACCTCCAGACCCTAGGGCGGGGGCTGCGGGCTGGGATCCGGTGCCGGTATCCAGCCCACAATCCCTTTCCGGAGAACACGGACACCATGGGCATCAAATGCGGCATCGTCGGCCTGCCGAACGTCGGCAAGTCGACCCTGTTCAACGCGCTGACCAAGGCCGGGATCGCGGCGGCCAACTTCCCGTTCTGCACCATCGAGCCGAACGTGGGCGTGGTCCCGGTGCCGGACCCGCGGCTGGGCCAGCTGGCGGAGATCGTCAAGCCGGAGCGGGTGGTGCCCACGGCGGTCGAGTTCGTCGACATCGCCGGCCTGGTCGCCGGGGCGGCCAGTGGCGAGGGCCTGGGCAACAAGTTCCTGGCCCATATCCGCGAGGTCGACGCCATCGCCCACGTGGTCCGCTGCTTCGACCACCCGGACATCATCCATGTGGCCGGCAAGGTCGACCCGATCTCGGACATCGAGACGATCGACACCGAGCTTGCCCTGGCCGATCTGGACAGCGTGGAAAAAGCGCTGAACCGCGCCGAACGTTCGGCCAAAGCCGGCGAAAAGGATGCCATCGCGCGGAAGCCCGTGCTGCAGAAGCTGCACGCCGGACTGAGCGAGGGCCGCCCGGGCCGCGCCCTGGGTCTGGACGAGGAGGAGCGGGCCCTGGTCCGCGACCTGTTCCTGCTGACCCTCAAGCCGGTCATGTACGTGGCCAACGTGCTGGAGGATGGGTTCCACGGCAACCCGCTGCTGGAGGCCGTGGCCGCCCGCGCCGCCGCCGAGGGTGCCGAGGTGGTGCCGGTGTCGGCCGCGATCGAGGAGGAGCTGGCGCAACTGGACGACGCCGACCGCGACACCTTCCTGGCGGACCTGGGCCTGGACGAGCCGGGCCTGAACCGGGTGATCCGCGCCGCCTACCGCCTGCTGGGCCTGCAGACCTACTTCACCGCCGGGGTCAAGGAGGTGCGCGCCTGGACGGTCAAGGCCGGGGCCACCGCGCCGCAGGCCGCCGCGGTGATCCACACCGACTTCGAGAAGGGTTTCATCCGCGCCGAGACCATCGGTTTCGACGATTTCCTCCGCTACCGTGGCGAGGCCGGGGCCCGCGACGCCGGCCGGATGCGCCTGGAGGGCAAGGAGTACCGGGTCCAGGAGGGCGACGTGCTGCACTTCCGCTTCAACGTCTGAACCGGGCCGGAGAAAGCGCCGGCCGGGTGCGTTGACAGCCGTCCGCGGCATGGCCAAAATAGCGGGCTGTTTCACCCCGGTCGTCGTCGGTCGCGGTGGAAGGTTTCCGGAGGGATACCCAAGCGGCCAACGGGGGCAGACTGTAAATCTGCTGGCTTACGCCTTCGGTGGTTCGAATCCACCTCCCTCCACCAGGTTTGTGCGATCAGGTTTTTGTGCGGTACAGGAACGACGAAAGGCGGTTCCCCTTGCGGGAGTAGTTCAATGGTAGAACCTCAGCCTTCCAAGCTGATGGTGCGGGTTCGATTCCCGTCTCCCGCTCCATTGCGCCCCCCGCGTCGTACCGGTCCAGCGCGGCAACAAAGGTTTCATGCTCACGTAGCTCAGTCGGTAGAGCACCTCCTTGGTAAGGAGGAGGTCGATGGTTCGATTCCATTCGTGAGCACCAAGTATGCGAGTCCCTCGCAAAAGCCCGCGCATCCATGCGCGGGGGTTCAAAGAAAAGCAGTTTCCATCACCACTTTGAGATAGGCAGCCATGGCCAAGGGTAAGTTCGAGCGCACCAAGCCCCACGTGAACGTGGGCACGATCGGTCACGTTGACCACGGCAAGACGACGCTGACGGCGGCGCTGACGAAGATTGGCGCCGAGCGTTTTGGTGGCGAGTTCAAGGCATACGATGCGATTGACGCGGCGCCGGAAGAGAAGGCGCGCGGGATCACGATTTCGACCGCCCACGTGGAATACGAATCTGCGGCGCGCCACTATGCGCACGTGGACTGCCCGGGGCATGCGGACTACGTGAAGAACATGATCACCGGTGCGGCGCAGATGGACGGTGCGATCCTGGTGTGTTCGGCCGCCGACGGCCCGATGCCGCAGACGCGCGAGCACATCCTGCTGTCGCGTCAGGTGGGCGTGCCGTACATCGTGGTGTTCCTGAACAAGGCCGACATGGTGGACGATGCCGAGCTGCTGGAGCTGGTGGAGATGGAAGTCCGCGAGCTGCTGAGCAAGTACGACTTCCCGGGCGACGACACCCCGATCATTTCGGGTTCGGCGCGTCTGGCGCTGGAAGGCGACCAGAGCGAGATCGGCGTGCCGGCGATCCTGAAGCTGGTGGACGCGCTGGACAGCTGGATCCCGACGCCGGAGCGCGACGTGGACAAGCCGTTCCTGATGCCGGTGGAAGACGTGTTTTCGATTTCGGGCCGCGGCACCGTGGTGACCGGCCGTATCGAGCGCGGCGTGATCAAGGTGGGCGAGGAAATCGAGATCGTGGGCATCCGTCCGACCCAGAAGACGACGGTGACCGGCGTGGAGATGTTCCGCAAGCTGCTGGACCAGGGCCAGGCGGGCGACAACGCGGGTCTGCTGCTGCGCGGCACCAAGCGTGACGAGGTCGAGCGTGGTCAGGTGCTGGCCAAGCCGGGTTCGATCACCCCGCACACCGAGTTCGAGGCGGAGGTGTACGTGCTGTCGAAGGACGAGGGTGGCCGTCATACCCCGTTCTTCAAGGGCTACCGTCCGCAGTTCTACTTCCGCACGACCGACATTACCGGTTCGATCCAGCTGCCCGAGGGCGTGGAGATGGTGATGCCGGGCGACAACATCAAGATGACGGTGACGCTGATCAACCCGGTGGCGATGGACGAGGGTCTGCGGTTCGCGATCCGCGAGGGCGGCCGCACGGTCGGCGCCGGCGTGGTGGCGAAGATCCTGAAGTAAGCAACCGGCCGGACGGGCAATAGCCTGTCCGGAAGGGCCGGGTCCGACGATCCGGCAGGCAAGGGCGGTCCGGAACCCCGGTCCGCCTTCGCCGTCTAAGGGAAGCGACGGTTCCACGCGTACGCCAGTAGCTCAATTGGCAGAGCAGCGGTCTCCAAAACCGCAGGTTGGGGGTTCGAGTCCCTCCTGGCGTGCCACTTCCCTCCAAGCCCACCGGGCCAGGCCTTCCCGGCCGCAACGGCAAGAGAGCGACAGCGACTTGAACAGCAAGACCCACCCGGCAAGCACCGCGACTTCCAGCGGGGACATCGTCAAATACGCCATCGCCGCGCTGCTGGTGCTGGGCGGGCTGTTCGTCTGGTTCTGGTTCTCGACCCCGGCCAATGCCGTCCGCCTGGGCGACTGGGCGCCGCAGTTGCGTGGCCTGGCGGTCGCCACCGGCCTGATCGCAGGCATCGGCGTGTTCCTGACCAGCGGCAAGGGCCATGAGGTCCGCGGGTTCCTCTCCGAGTCGCGCTTCGAACTGCGCAAGGTGGTCTGGCCGACCCGCCAGGAAACCACCCGCATGACCTGGGTGGTGATCGCCGTGGTGGTCATCATCAGCCTGGTGCTGGCCGGTTTCGACTTCTTCGTGAAGTGGGCGATCGAGCTGTTCCTGAACTTCGGCCGCTGAAGGAGAATGCCGCAGTGAAGCGTTGGTACGTGGTCCATGCCTATTCCGGTTTCGAGAAGAGCGTCGCCCAGGCGCTGCGCGACCGCATCGTCCGCAACGGCATGGAAGACCGCTTCGGCGAGGTGCTGGTCCCGACCGAGGAAGTGGTGGAGATGCGCTCCGGCCAGAAGCGCCGTTCCGAGCGCAAGTTCTTCCCCGGCTACGTGCTGGTCCAGATCGAGACCCACGACGAGGCCGGCATCCCGCGCATCGATTCGGAGAGCTGGCACCTGGTGAAGGAGACCGCGCGGGTCATGGGCTTCATCGGCGGTACCGCCGATCGCCCGCTGCCGATCCGCGACGACGAGGCCGACGCGATCCTGCAGCGCGTGCAGGAAGGCGTGGAGAAGCCCAAGCCCAAGGTCCTGTTCGAACCCGGCCAGATGGTCCGGGTCACCGACGGTCCGTTCAACGACTTCAACGGCGTGGTCGAGGAAGTCAACTACGAGAAGAGCCGCCTGCGGGTGGCGGTGCTGATCTTCGGCCGTTCCACCCCGGTGGAGCTGGAGTTCGGCCAGGTCGAGAAGGCCTGAGCGGGACGTCCCGGCCATCCCCGGCCGGGAGTGGTTCCCGGGCGCCTGGAAAACCTGTTATCATGCTCGGCTCCCTGCCCGGGACAGCCGGGTGTTCGCACTGGCCGCCGGACTGGCGGCCTTTGCCGCGCAAGGGATCTGGTCACCAACGCGATGCCGGGACGCGTGATTCCCGGAACGATGGGGAGCCTGCGAGTCAGGCGCTTGCACCCGGAGAGCTAGAGAAATGGCAAAGAAAGTCGTCGGTTACATCAAGCTGCAGGTGAAGGCCGGCCAGGCCAACCCCTCGCCGCCGGTCGGTCCCGCGCTGGGTCAGCGCGGCCTGAACATCATGGAGTTCTGCAAGGCGTTCAACGCCGCCACGCAGAAGCTCGAGCCGGGCCTGCCGATCCCGGTGGTCATCACCGCCTATTCGGACCGCACCTTCACCTTCATCACCAAGACGCCGCCGGCGTCGATCCTGCTGAAGAAGGCCGTGGGCATCCAGTCCGGTTCCAAGCGCCCGAATACCGAGAAGGTGGGCAAGGTCACCCGCAAGCAGCTCGAGGAGATCGCCAAGGCGAAGGAGCCCGATCTGACCGCGGCGGACCTGGATGCGGCTGTGCGCACCATCGCGGGCTCGGCCCGTTCGATGGGCCTGACGGTGGAGGGCTGAGGACATGGCACTGAACAAGCGACAGAAGGCGATCAAGACGGCCGTGGAGCCGGGCAAGGCGTACGCGATCGACGACGCCCTGAAGATCGTCAAGGGTTTCACCAAGGCCAAGTTCGTCGAGTCCGTCGACGTGGCCGTGCGCCTGGGCGTGGACGCCAAGAAGTCCGACCAGCAGGTCCGCGGTTCGACCGTGCTGCCGGCCGGCACCGGCAAGAGCGTGCGCGTGGCCGTGTTCGCTCCCGCCGGCGCCAAGGCCGACGAGGCGCTGGCCGCCGGCGCCGAGGCCGTGGGCATGGATGACCTGGCCGAGAAGATGCTGGCCGGCGACCTGAACTACGACGTGGTGATCGCCACCCCGGACGCGATGCGCGTGGTCGGCAAGCTCGGCCAGGTGCTGGGCCCGCGCGGCCTGATGCCGAACCCGAAGGTCGGCACCGTGTCGCCGAACCCGGCCGAGGCGGTGAAGAATGCCAAGTCGGGCCAGGTGCGTTACCGCACCGACAAGGCCGGCATCATCCACGCCACCATCGGCAAGGCCGACTTCGGCGACGACGCCCTGAAGTCGAACCTGCAGGCGCTGCTGCTGGACCTGATCAAGGCCAAGCCGGCGACCTCCAAGGGTGCGTACCTGCAGAAGATCTCGCTCAGCTCGACCATGGGCCCGGGCGTGACCGTCGACCAGTCGTCGCTGACCCTGAAGTGATGCAACACCCCGGGCCGTCCCCGCGACGGCCCGGACGCAAGTTTTGAGGGCAGTCGCCCGGGCCGTGGGCCCGACGCGACAGCCGTCAAAGACCGCAGGCGCGGTCGGCGCACATCGACGACGGGCATGGAAGCTCGCACTGGCAGGGAATCGCCGTCGATGCAGCGGGGCTGCTTAATCGAGGGTCCGCGAGGACCCGACACCTGCGCAGATGGTGCCGCCTTCTGGAAGTTTTTCCGGCCGACCGAAGCTTTCGGGACGCCGGATCGGATAGGCCAGCACCGGGATGCCGGAGGCATCCCCGGCGCGCACGGAAGGGCGCCGCCCAGGACCGCAAGCGGCAGGAGCCGCGAGCGGAGTTCATACGGAGGAGTGTTATGGCTCTCAATCTGTCCCAGAAGAAGGAAGTCGTCGCCGAACTGGCCGACGTCGCCGCCAAGGCGCACTCCCTGGTCGCCGCCGAATACGCAGGCACCTCGGTCTCCCAGATGACCGCGATGCGCAAGAAGGCCCGCGAGAACGGCGTGTACTTGAAGGTTGTCAAGAACACGCTGGCCGCGCGCGCCGTCGAAGGCACGGAGTTCGAGTGCACCAAGGATGCGCTCGTGGGTCCGCTGCTGTACGCGTTCTCGACCGAGGAGCCCGGCGCTGCCGGCCGCCTGATCAAGGAGTTCGCCAAGGGCAACGACAAGCTGCAGCCGAAGGTGGTCGCCGTGGGCGGCCAGCTGTACCCGGCCAGCCATGTCGAGGTCCTGGCGTCGCTGCCGACCCTCGAGCAGGCCCTGGCCATGCTGGCCCGCGTCCTGGCCGAGCCGGCCACCATGTTCGCCCGCGCGGTCAAGGCCGTCGGCGAGCAGCAGGGTGGCGGCGAGGTTGCCCCGGCGGAAGCCGAGGCCGAGCCGGCCTGACCGCGTCGACGATTTCCCTTTCCCTTTAGCTAAACATCCAGAAGGTAATCACAATGTCCCTTTCCAACGAGCAGATCGTCGAAGCCATCGCCGGCAAGACCCTGATGGAAGTGATGGAGCTGGTCAAGGCCATCGAAGAGAAGTTCGGCGTCTCCGCCGCCGCCCCGGTTGCCGTGGCCGCCGGCCCGGCCGCCGCCGCCGCACCGGTCGAGGAGCAGACCGAGTTCACCGTCGTGCTGAAGGCCGCCGGCGAGAAGAAGGTCGAGGTCATCAAGGCCGTCCGCGCCATCACCGGCCTGGGCCTGAAGGAGGCCAAGGACCTGGTCGAAGGCGCGCCGAAGGACGTCAAGGAAGCCGTGTCCAAGGAAGATGCCGAGAAGTTCAAGAAGGAACTGGAAGCCGCCGGCGCCACCGTCGAGCTCAAGTAAGCGGCATCTTGCATCGCCTGTTTGCATGGTGATGCGCGAAGGCTGGGGGCGGAAGCCCCCGGCCTTTGGTCGTTCCGGGGCTCCGGGTCCCGGGCGGCCGGAAAGCGGCAACAAACCCAGTCTCACGCACGCGCGGAGCTGGTAGTCGGAAGTAGCGGGATAGGGCGTGCTGGTGCCGGCAATACCAGCGACTACCGACTGACAGCTTCATGTTCCCCCGGTCCGCGCCGCGCGCGGTCCGCACTGCCAAAGGTGGTACATCCATGACGACGTATTCGTTCACCGAGAAGAAGCGCATCCGCAAGGATTTCGGCAAGCAGCGCTCGATCCTCGAGGTGCCGTTCCTGCTGGCCATCCAGGTCGATTCCTACCGGGACTTCCTGCAGGCCGACACCGATCCGGCCAAGCGCCGCGACCAGGGCCTGCACGCCGCCCTGAAGTCGGTGTTCCCGATCAGCAGCTACAGCGGCAACGCGGCGCTGGAATACGTCGGCTACAAGCTCGGCGAGCCGGTGTTCGACGAACGCGAGTGCCGCAACCGCGGCCTGTCCTACGGCGCCCCGCTGCGGGTGACCGTGCGCCTGGTGATCTACGATCGCGAGTCCTCGACCAAGGCGATCAAGTACGTCAAGGAGCAGGAGGTCTACCTCGGCGAGATCCCGCTGATGACCGAACACGGCACCTTCATCGTGAACGGCACCGAGCGCGTCATCGTCTCGCAGCTGCACCGTTCGCCTGGCGTGTTCTTCGACCACGACCGTGGCAAGACCCACAGCTCGGGCAAGCTGCTGTACAGCGCCCGCATCATCCCCTACCGCGGTTCCTGGCTGGACTTCGAGTTCGACCCGAAGGACGCGCTGTACACCCGCATCGATCGCCGCCGCAAGCTGCCGGTGACGATCCTGCTGCGTGCGCTGGGCTACAACAACGAAGAGATGCTGCGCGCGTTCTTCGAGATCAACACCTTCCACATCGACCCGGCCGAGGGCGTGCAGCTGGAGCTGGTGCCCGAGCGCCTGCGCGGCGAGACCCTGAACTTCGACCTGGCCGACGGCGACAAGGTGATCGTCGAGGCCGGCAAGCGCATCACCGCGCGCCACGTGCGCCAGCTTGAGCAGTCTCAGATCGCCGCGCTGGCGGTGCCGGACGAGTACCTGCTCGGCCGCATCCTGGCCCATGACGTCGTGGACGCCAACACCGGCGAATTGCTGGCCAGCGCCAACGACGAGATCAGCGACGAGCAACTGGCCGCGTTCCGCAAGGCCGGCGTGGCGAGCGTCGGTACCCTGTGGGTCAACGACCTCGACCGCGGCCCGTACCTGTCCAACACCCTGCGCATCGACCCGAGCCGCACCCAGCTCGAGGCGCTGGTCGAGATCTACCGGATGATGCGTCCGGGCGAGCCGCCGACCAAGGAAGCCGCGCAAAACCTGTTCCACAACCTGTTCTTCACCTTCGAGCGCTACGACCTGTCGGCCGTGGGCCGGATGAAGTTCAATCGCCGCGTCGGTCGCAAGGACGTGCTGGGCCCGGCCGTGCTCTACGACCGCAAGTACTTCGGCGAGCGCAACGACGAGGACTCCAAGGCGCTGGTGGCCGCCCAGGGCGATACCTCCGACATCCTCGACGTGCTCAACGTGCTGACCGAGATCCGCAACGGCCGCGGCACGGTGGACGACATCGACCACCTGGGCAACCGCCGCGTGCGTTCGGTCGGCGAGATGGCCGAGAACGTGTTCCGCGTGGGCCTGGTCCGGGTCGAGCGCGCGGTCAAGGAACGCCTGTCGATGGCCGAGTCCGAAGGCCTGACCCCGCAGGAACTGATCAACGCGAAACCCGTCGCCGCCGCGATCAAGGAGTTCTTCGGCTCCTCGCAGCTGTCGCAGTTCATGGACCAGAACAACCCGCTGTCCGAGGTCACCCACAAGCGTCGCGTCTCGGCGCTGGGCCCGGGCGGCCTGACCCGCGAGCGTGCCGGCTTCGAAGTGCGCGACGTGCACCCGACCCACTACGGCCGCGTCTGCACCATCGAGACCCCGGAAGGCCCGAACATCGGCCTGATCAACTCGCTGGCCGTGTTCGCCCGCACCAACCAGTACGGCTTCCTGGAGACGCCGTACCGCAGGGTCGTGGACGGCCGCATCACCGACGCCGTCGACTACCTGTCGGCGATCGAGGAAAACGAGTTCGTCATTGCCCAGGTCAACGCCGCGCACGACGCCAGCGGCAAGCTGACCGAGCTGTTCGTGCCCTGCCGCTACCAGGGCGAATCGCTGCTCAAGCCGCCGTCCGAGATCCACTACATGGACGTTTCGCCGATGCAGACCGTGTCGGTCGCCGCGGCGCTGGTCCCGTTCCTGGAGCACGACGACGCCAACCGCGCACTGATGGGCGCCAACATGCAGCGCCAGGCCGTGCCGACCCTGCGTTCGCAGACCCCGCTGGTGGGCACCGGCATCGAGCGCGCCGTGGCGCGCGACTCGGGCGTGACCGTCAACGCCCGCCGCGGCGGCGTGATCGAGCAGGTCGACGCCGGCCGCATCGTGGTCAAGGTCAACGAGTCGGAGATCTCCGGCGAGCATGACGCGGGCGTGGACATCTACACCCTGACCAAGTACACCCGCTCCAACCAGAACACCTGCATCAACCAGACCCCGCTGGTGCACGTGGGCGACGTGGTGGCGCGCGGCGACGTGCTGGCCGATGGCCCTTCGACCGACATCGGCGAGCTGGCCCTGGGCCAGAACATGCTGATCGCGTTCATGCCGTGGAACGGCTACAACTTCGAGGACTCGATCCTGCTGTCCGAGCGGGTGGTCCAGGAAGACCGCTACACCACGATCCACATCGAGGAGCTGACCTGCGCGGCCCGCGACACCAAGCTGGGGCCGGAGGAGATCACCGCCGACATCCCGAACGTGTCCGAGCAGGCGCTCAACCGCCTGGACGAGTCCGGCGTGGTCTACATCGGCGCCGAGGTCCGTGCCGGCGACATCCTGGTCGGCAAGGTCACGCCGAAGGGCGAGAGCCAGCTGACCCCGGAAGAGAAGCTGCTGCGCGCGATCTTCGGCGAGAAGGCTTCGGACGTGAAGGACAGCTCGCTGCGCGTGCCCCCGGGCATGGACGGCACCGTCATCGACGTGCAGGTCTTCACCCGCGACGGCATCGAGAAGGACAAGCGCGCCAAGCAGATCGAGGAATCCGAGATCAAGCGCGTCAAGAAGGACTTCGACGACCAGTTCCGGATCCTGGAAGCGGCGATCTACGCGCGCCTGCGCTCGCAGATCGTGGGCAAGGTCGCCAACGGCGGCCCGGGCCTGAAGAAGGGCGACACCCTGACCGACGCCTACCTGGACGGGCTGAAGAAGGCCGACTGGTTCGCGCTGCGGATGAAGGACGAGGACGCCTCGGACGCCATCGAGCGCGCGCAGAAGCAGATCGCCGCGCACGAGAAGGAATTCGAGCGCCGCTTCGACGACAAGCGCGGCAAGATCACCCAGGGCGACGACCTCGCCCCGGGCGTGCTGAAGATGGTCAAGGTGTTCCTGGCGGTGAAGCGCCGGATCCAGCCGGGCGACAAGATGGCCGGCCGCCATGGCAACAAGGGCGTGGTCTCGAACGTGGTTCCGGTCGAGGACATGCCCTACATGGCCTCGGGCGAGTCGGTGGACATCGTGCTCAACCCGCTGGGCGTGCCCTCGCGCATGAACATCGGCCAGATCCTGGAAGTGCACCTGGGCTGGGCCGCCAAGGGCCTGGGCCGCAAGATCCAGCGCATGCTCGAGGCCCAGACGGCGGTCAAGGACCTGCGCAAGTTCCTGGAGGATATCTACAACCACGACCGCACTACGGTCGGCGAGCGCGTGGACCTGTCCCAGTTCAGCGACGAGGAACTGCTGGGCATGGCCCGCAACCTCACCGCCGGCGTGCCGATGGCCACCCCGGTGTTCGACGGCGCCAGCGAGGCCGAGATCAAGCGCATGCTGGAACTGGCCGAGTTGCCGAGCAGTGGGCAGACCGTGCTCCACGACGGCCGCACCGGCGAGGCGTTCGACCGTCCGGTCACCGTCGGCTACATGCACTACCTGAAGCTGAACCACCTGGTCGACGACAAGATGCACGCGCGTTCGACCGGCCCGTACTCGCTCGTCACCCAGCAGCCGCTGGGCGGCAAGGCGCAGTTCGGTGGCCAGCGCTTCGGCGAGATGGAAGTCTGGGCACTGGAAGCCTACGGCGCGGCCTACACCCTGCAGGAAATGCTGACGGTGAAGTCCGACGACGTGCAGGGCCGCAACCAGATGTACAAGAACATCGTCGACGGCAACCACGAAATGGTGGCGGGCATGCCGGAGTCCTTCAACGTCCTGGTGAAGGAAATCCGCTCGCTGGCCATCAACATGGAGTTGGAGGACGAGTAAGGCGCGCAGCGGCCACCCCCGCCTAGCGAGGGACGGTCGCCACGATCCCGAACCGAACCGCCAAACACGCCTTCACTCCTGACGGAGACAAGAAATGAAAGACCTGCTCAACCTCTTCAACCAGCAGCGCCAGACGCTGGACTTCGACGCGATCAAGATCGCGCTGGCTTCGCCGGACCTGATCCGCTCGTGGTCCTTCGGCGAGGTGAAGAAGCCGGAGACGATCAACTACCGCACCTTCAAGCCCGAGCGCGACGGCCTGTTCTGTGCCGCGATCTTCGGCCCGACCAAGGACTACGAGTGCCTGTGCGGCAAGTACAAGCGCATGAAGCACCGCGGCGTGGTCTGCGAGAAGTGCGGCACCGAGGTCACCCTGGCCAAGGTGCGCCGCGAGCGCATGGGCCACATCGACCTGGCTTCGCCGGTCGCGCACATCTGGTTCCTCAAGTCGCTGCCGTCGCGCATCGGCCTGATGCTGGACATGACCCTGCGCGACATTGAGCGCATCCTGTACTTCGAGGCCTTCGTGGTCACCGAGCCGGGCCTGACCCCGCTCGAGAAGCAGCAGCTGCTGACCGAGGAACAGTACCTGAGCGCGCGCCAGGAGCACGGCGACGACTTCGACGCCGCCATGGGCGCCGAGGCGATCTACGAGCTGCTGCGCACGATCGACCTGCAGGCCGAGATGGCGCGCCTGCGCGAGGAGATCGCCGCCACCGGCTCGGAGACCAAGCTCAAGCGCCTGACCAAGCGGATCAAGCTGATCGAGGCGTTCATCGACTCGGGCAACCGCCCGGAGTGGATGGTCATGACCGTGCTGCCGGTGCTGCCGCCGGACCTGCGCCCGCTGGTCCCGCTGGACGGCGGCCGCTTCGCGACCTCCGACCTGAATGACCTGTACCGCCGGGTCATCAACCGCAACAACCGCCTGCGCCGCCTGCTCGAACTCAACGCGCCCGACATCATCGTGCGCAACGAGAAGCGCATGCTGCAGGAGTCGGTGGACGCGCTGATGGACAACGGCCGTCGCGGTCGCGCCATCACCGGCACCAACAAGCGCCCGCTCAAGTCGCTGGCCGACATGATCAAGGGCAAGCAGGGCCGGTTCCGCCAGAACCTGCTCGGCAAGCGCGTGGACTACTCCGGCCGTTCCGTCATCGTGGTCGGCCCGTACCTGCGCCTGCACCAGTGCGGCCTGCCGAAGAAGATGGCGCTGGAGCTGTTCAAGCCGTTCGTGTTCGCCAAGCTGCAGCGCCGCGGCCTGGCCACCACGATCAAGGCTGCCAAGAAGCTGGTCGAGCGCGAAGAAGCCGAGGTGTGGGACATCCTCGAGGAAGTGATCCGCGAGCACCCGGTCCTGCTCAACCGCGCCCCGACCCTGCATCGCCTGGGCATCCAGGCGTTCGAGCCGGTGCTGATCGAGGGCAAGGCCATCCAGCTGCATCCGCTGGTCTGCACCGCGTTCAACGCCGACTTCGACGGCGACCAGATGGCCGTGCACGTCCCGCTGAGCCTTGAGGCCCAGCTGGAAGCGCGCGCGCTGATGATGTCGACCAACAACATCCTGTCCCCGGCCAACGGCGAGCCGATCATCGTGCCGTCGCAGGACGTGGTGCTGGGCCTGTACTACATGACCCGCGCCCTGGAGAACAAGAAGGGCGAGGGCATGGCCTTCGCCAACGTGGCCGAGGTCAAGCGGGCCTACGACAACCGCGTGGTCGAGTTGCATGCCAAGGTCAAGGTGCGCATCGCCGAGACCGTGACCGACGAGGCCGGCAACAAGGAGAAGAAGGTCTCGATCGTGGACACCACGGTCGGTCGCGCGCTGCTGGCCGAGATCCTGCCGGAGGGTCTGCCGTTCGCCCTGGCCAACACCGAGCTGAACAAGAAGGCGATCTCGCGCCTGATCAACTCCTGCTACCGCCAGCTGGGCCTGAAGGACACCGTGGTGTTCGCCGACCAGCTGATGTACACCGGCTTCGCCTACGCGACCCGCGCCGGCGTGTCGATCGGCATCGACGACATGCTGATTCCGCAGGAGAAGAAGGGCATCCTGACCGAGGCCGAGGCCGAGGTGCTGGAGATCCAGGAGCAGTACCAGAGCGGCCTGGTCACCGCCGGCGAGCGCTACAACAAGGTGGTCGACATCTGGTCGCGCACCAATGAGCGCATCGCCAAGGCGATGATGGACACCATCGGCACCGACCAGGTGGTCAATGCCAAGGGCGAGGCCATCGCCCAGAAGTCGATGAACTCGCTGTACATCATGGCCGACTCCGGCGCCCGCGGTTCGCAGGCGCAGATCCGCCAGCTGGCCGGCATGCGCGGCCTGATGGCGCGTCCGGACGGCTCGATCATCGAGACCCCGATCAAGGCCAACTTCCGCGAAGGCCTGAACGTGCAGGAGTACTTCAACTCCACCCACGGCGCGCGCAAGGGCCTGGCCGATACCGCGCTGAAGACCGCCAACTCCGGTTACCTGACCCGGCGCCTGGTCGACGTTGCCCAGGACGTGGTGATCACCGAGGTCGACTGCGGCACCGTGCACGGCCTGACCATGACCCCGATCGTGGAAGGCGGCGACGTCGTGGAGCCGCTGCGCGACCGCGTGCTCGGCCGCGTGGTGGCCGAGGACGTGTTCCTGCCGGGCAACGACGAGGATCCGATCGTCACCCGCAACACCCTGCTCGACGAAGCCTGGGTGCAGAAGCTCGAAGACGCCGGCGTGCAGTCGATCAAGGTGCGCTCCACCATCACCTGCGAATCGCCGTTCGGCGTGTGCTCGCAGTGTTACGGCCGCGACCTGGCCCGTGGCCATCGGGTCAACATCGGCGAGGCGGTCGGCGTGATCGCCGCGCAGTCGATCGGCGAGCCGGGCACCCAGCTGACCATGCGGACCTTCCACATCGGCGGCGCGGCTTCGCGTGCGGCGGCGGTGGACAACATCACGGTCAAGACCACCGGCTCGGTGAAGTTCACCAACCTCAAGTCGGTCGACCACAGCAACGGCACCCTGGTCGCGGTCTCGCGTTCGGGCGAGATCTCGGTGCTCGACCCGCACGGCCGCGAGCGCGAGCGCTACAAGCTGCCGTACGGCGCGACCATCGCGGTCAAGGACGGCGCCGAGGTCAAGGCCGGCCAGTCGGTCGCCAACTGGGATCCGCACAACCACCCGATCGTCTCGGAAGTGGCCGGCTCGATCCGCTTCGTGGACTTCGTCGACGGCGTCACCGTCATCGAGAAGACCGACGAGCTGACCGGCCTGGCCTCGCGCGAGATCACCGATCCCAAGCGCCGCGGCACCCAGGGCAAGGACCTGCGCCCGCTGGTCCGGATCGTGGACAAGAACGGCAACGACCTGAACATCCCGGGCACCGACCTGCCGGCGCAGTACCTGTTGCCGCCGCGCTCGCTGGTCAACCTGCAGGACGGCGCGCCGGTGGGCGTGGGCGACGTGGTCGCCAAGATCCCGCAGGAGGCCTCCAAGACCCGCGACATCACCGGCGGCCTGCCGCGCGTGGCCGACCTGTTCGAGGCGCGCAAGCCCAAGGATCCGGCGATCCTGGCCGAGCGCTCGGGCGTGGTCAGCTTCGGCAAGGACACCAAGGGCAAGCAGCGCCTGATCATCAAGGACGGCGAGGGCGGCGAGCACGAGGAGCTGATCCCGAAGTACCGCCAGATCATCGTGTTCGAGGGCGAGCACGTGACCAAGGGCGAGACCGTGGTGGATGGCGAGCCGAGCCCGCAGGACATCCTGCGCCTGCTGGGCATCGAGCCGCTGGCCGCCTACCTGGTCAAGGAGATCCAGGACGTGTACCGCCTGCAGGGCGTGAAGATCAACGACAAGCACATCGAGGTCATCACCCGGCAGATGCTGCGCAAGGTCGAGATCGCCGACCAGGGCGATTCGAAGTTCCTCAACGGCGAACAGGTCGAGCGCCAGCGCGTGATCGAGGAGAACGCCCGCCTGGCCGGCCGCAACGAGCTGCCGGCGAAGTTCGAGCCGGTGCTGCTGGGCATCACCAAGGCCTCGCTGGCGACCGAGTCGTTCATCTCCGCGGCCTCCTTCCAGGAGACCACCCGGGTGCTGACCGAGGCGGCCGTGCGCGGCACCCGCGACAACCTGCGCGGCCTGAAGGAGAACGTGATCGTCGGCCGCCTGATCCCGGCGGGCACCGGCCTGGCCTACCACAGCCAGCGCCGCCGTGGCGCCTCCGGTCTCACCGAGGCTGAGATGGAGGCATTGTCCGGTGGCGCCGAGGCTGCCTTGGCCGAGCAGGTGGTCGAAACGACCACGGCCGAAGCGGCTACCGACGAGGGCGCAGCGGAGTAATGCGGCATCCCGGGCCGCCAGGCCCGGACGGGCGGGGAAGGGAATCCCCGCCGTCGCCCACGGGGCGCGGCTACCGCCGCTTCCCGGGGGGAGCGACAGGCCAGGGAAGGGGGGCGGGTTGACGCGATTTCGCCCCGCCAGCTATACTTTTTGGTCTCGGCAGGCCGTCCTTCGGCCTGCCGTCGTTTTCACACGTACCGGTTCCATCCGATGGAACCCCAAGCAGAAGAACCTTACCCATGGCGACAATCAACCAGCTGGTCCGCAAGCCGCGGCAGGCGGAAACGTACAAGAGCGCCTCGCCGGCGCTGGAAAAGTGCCCGCAGCGCCGTGGCGTCTGCACGCGCGTCTACACCACCACCCCGAAGAAGCCGAACTCGGCCCTGCGCAAGGTCGCCAAGGTCCGCCTGACCAATGGCTACGAGGTCATCTCGTACATCGGCGGCGAAGGCCACAACCTGCAGGAGCACTCGGTCGTCCTGATCCGCGGCGGTCGCGTGAAGGACCTGCCGGGCGTGCGTTACCACACCGTCCGCGGCTCGCTCGACGCAGCCGGCGTGACCAAGCGTCGCCAGGGCCGTTCCAAGTACGGCGCCAAGCGCCCGAAGAGCTGATTGAGGAAGCCCGACAATGTCCCGTAAAGGTTCCACCCCCCAGCGCGCCGTCCTTCCCGATCCGAAGCACGGGAGCGAAACCATCGCCCGCTTCATCAACATGGTGATGAAGAGCGGCAAGAAGTCGATTGCCGAGAACATCGTGTATGACGCGATGGACGTGATCGGCCAGAAGAACCCCAACTCGATCGAGCTGGTGCAGAAGGCGCTCGACAACGTCTCCCCGGCGGTCGAGGTGAAGTCCCGTCGCGTCGGCGGCGCCACCTACCAGGTGCCGGTCGAAGTGCGCGCTTCCCGCCGCATGGCCCTGGCCATGCGCTGGGTGATCGAGTCGGCGCGCAAGCGCGGCGAGAACACCATGGCGCGCAAGCTCGCCGCCGAACTGATGGATGCCTCGGAAAACCGCGGCGGCGCCATCAAGAAGCGCGAAGAGACGCACCGCATGGCCGAGGCCAACAAGGCCTTCGCGCACTACCGCTGGTAACAGCCGCCGGGCCCGCCACAGGGCCCGCGCGACCAGCCCGGGCGGCGCGGCAAGTCCCGCGCCCCCGTCCCACGGAGGCCGGCGCCGCGCGCCGCTCCGCCATCGAAAGACCCAGCAGACGAGAGATTCCCGTGGCTCGCACCACTCCCATCGAGCGTTACCGCAACTTCGGCATCATGGCCCACATCGATGCCGGCAAGACCACCACGTCCGAGCGCATCCTGTTCTACACCGGCAAGAGCCACAAGATCGGTGAAGTGCACGATGGCGCCGCGACCATGGACTGGATGGAGCAGGAGCAGGAGCGTGGCATCACGATCCAGTCCGCGGCCACCACCGCGTTCTGGAAGGGCATGGACAAGTCCCTGCCCGAGCACCGCTTCAACATCATCGACACCCCCGGGCACGTCGACTTCACCATCGAGGTCGAGCGCTCGCTGCGCGTGCTCGACGGCGCGGTGTTCGTGCTGTGCGCCGTGGGCGGCGTGCAGCCGCAGTCCGAGACCGTGTGGCGCCAGGCCAACAAGTACCACGTGCCGCGCATCGCGTTCGTCAACAAGATGGACCGCACCGGCGCCAACTTCTACAAGGTCCGCGACCAGCTGAAGTCGCGCCTGGGCGCGGTGCCGGTGCCGATGCAGGTGCCGATCGGCGCCGAGGACGGCTTCGAGGGCGTGGTCGACCTGCTGAAGATGAAGGCGATCCATTGGGATACCGCCTCGCAGGGCCTGAACTTCGAGTACCGCGAGATCCCGGCCGAGTTGCAGGCCAAGGCCGCCGAAGAGCGCGCCTTCATGGTCGAGTCCGCCGCCGAGGCCAGCGAAGAGCTGATGGAGAAGTACCTCGAAGGGGGAGAGCTCACCGAGGAAGAGATCGTCAACGGCCTGCGCGACCGCACGCTGAAGACCGAGATCGTGCCGATGTTTTGCGGCTCGGCGTTCAAGAACAAGGGCGTGCAGGCCATGCTCGACGGCGTGATCAACCTGCTGCCGTCGCCGGTGGACGTGCCCGCCGTGAAGGGCGTGGACACCGACGACGAGACCAAGGAGCTGACCCGCGAGTCCAGCGACAAGGCCCCGTTCTCGGCGCTTGCGTTCAAGATCATGACCGACCCGTTCGTGGGCTCGCTGACCTTCTTCCGCGTCTACTCCGGCATGCTCAATGCCGGCGACCAGGTGCTGAATTCGGTCAAGGGCAAGAAGGAGCGCATCGGCCGCCTGCTGCAGATGCACTCCAACAACCGCGAAGAGATCAAGGAAGTGCTGGCCGGCGACATCGCCGCGGCCGTGGGCCTGAAGGACGTCACCACCGGCGATACCCTGTGCGCCCAGGATGCTCCGATCGTGCTCGAGCGCATGGCATTCCCGGAGCCGGTGATCTCGATGGCGGTCGAGCCGAAGACCAAGTCCGACCAGGAGAAGATGGGCAACGCCCTGAGCCGCCTGGCCCAGGAGGACCCGTCGTTCCGCGTCCGCACCGACGAGGAATCCGGCCAGACCATCATCGCCGGCATGGGCGAGCTGCACCTGGACATCATCGTCGACCGCATGAAGCGCGAGTTCAACGTCGAGGCCAACGTCGGCAAGCCGCAGGTCGCCTACCGAGAGACGATCCGCCTCAGCGACGTCAAGTCGGACTACAAGCATGCCAAGCAGTCGGGCGGCAAGGGCCAGTACGGCCATGTGGTGATCGAGCTGTCGCCGATCAGCGAGGCCGACCGCGAGAAGTACGCCGCCGACATCAAGGATGACTTCCTGTTCCTCAACGAGATCACCGGCGGCGTGATCCCGAAGGAATTCATTCCTTCGGTCGAGAAGGGCATGCGCGAGACCATCACCAGCGGCCCGCTGGCCGGCTTCCCGGTGGTGGGCGTGAAGGCCAAGCTGGTGTTCGGCTCGTACCACGACGTCGACTCCTCGGAAATGGCGTTCAAGCTGGCCGCCTCGATGGCGTTCAAGCAGGGCTTCGCCAAGGCCAAGCCGGTGCTGCTCGAGCCGATCATGAAGGTCGAGATCGTCAGCCCGGAGGACTACATCGGCGACGTGATGGGCGACGTGAGCCGCCGTCGCGGTGTGTTGCAGGGCCAGGACGACAGCCCGTCGGGCAAGATCGTCAATGCGATGATCCCGCTGGGCGAGATGTTCGGCTACGCGACTTCGCTGCGCTCGATGAGCCAGGGTCGCGCGACCTTCTCGATGGAGTTCGACCACTACGAGGAAGCGCCGACGAACATCGCCGAGACGGTGATCAAGAAGGCGTAAGACACGGTGCGCCCATCCGTGGGCGCGAAAACCAAGAGGCGGCCTCCATGGTCGCACTGTCCAAGAAAAGCAACGAAATCTGAGAGGTTTGGATCATGGCCAAGGGTAAGTTCGAGCGCACCAAGCCCCACGTGAACGTGGGCACGATCGGTCACGTTGACCACGGCAAGACGACGCTGACGGCGGCGCTGACGAAGATTGGCGCCGAGCGTTTTGGTGGCGAGTTCAAGGCATACGATGCGATTGACGCGGCGCCGGAAGAGAAGGCGCGCGGGATCACGATTTCGACCGCCCACGTGGAATACGAATCTGCGGCGCGCCACTATGCGCACGTGGACTGCCCGGGGCATGCGGACTACGTGAAGAACATGATCACCGGTGCGGCGCAGATGGACGGTGCGATCCTGGTGTGTTCGGCCGCCGACGGCCCGATGCCGCAGACGCGCGAGCACATCCTGCTGTCGCGTCAGGTGGGCGTGCCGTACATCGTGGTGTTCCTGAACAAGGCCGACATGGTGGACGATGCCGAGCTGCTGGAGCTGGTGGAGATGGAAGTCCGCGAGCTGCTGAGCAAGTACGACTTCCCGGGCGACGACACCCCGATCATTTCGGGTTCGGCGCGTCTGGCGCTGGAAGGCGACCAGAGCGAGATCGGCGTGCCGGCGATCCTGAAGCTGGTGGACGCGCTGGACAGCTGGATCCCGACGCCGGAGCGCGACGTGGACAAGCCGTTCCTGATGCCGGTGGAAGACGTGTTTTCGATTTCGGGCCGCGGCACCGTGGTGACCGGCCGTATCGAGCGCGGCGTGATCAAGGTGGGCGAGGAAATCGAGATCGTGGGCATCCGTCCGACCCAGAAGACGACGGTGACCGGCGTGGAGATGTTCCGCAAGCTGCTGGACCAGGGCCAGGCGGGCGACAACGCGGGTCTGCTGCTGCGCGGCACCAAGCGTGACGAGGTCGAGCGTGGTCAGGTGCTGGCCAAGCCGGGTTCGATCACCCCGCACACCGAGTTCGAGGCGGAGGTGTACGTGCTGTCGAAGGACGAGGGTGGCCGTCATACCCCGTTCTTCAAGGGCTACCGTCCGCAGTTCTACTTCCGCACGACCGACATTACCGGTTCGATCCAGCTGCCCGAGGGCGTGGAGATGGTGATGCCGGGCGACAACATCAAGATGACGGTGACGCTGATCAACCCGGTGGCGATGGACGAGGGTCTGCGGTTCGCGATCCGCGAGGGCGGCCGCACGGTCGGCGCCGGCGTGGTGGCGAAGATCCTGAAGTAAGCAACCGGCCGGACGGGCAATAGCCTGCCTGGTCGCGATGCGAGGTACGGGACGCCCGCGCATGTGAATGCGCGGGCGTTTCCTTCAGGATTGAGTTATTGGTCATTCAGTTTTTGTTCATCAACTGGCCGTCATCCGGGCTCGCTCGATGGCGGCCTGGCTGCAAGAACCGCGCCCGGGCTGAGGCCAGGGGTGTGGAGGGTGGAGGAAAGGCCCTCTTGCGCTTGCGGAAGATCTCCTCCATAATGCTGGGCTCTTTCCGGGGCATTGCTTCGTCAGTGCACCGCGAAACCGCGAAATGAGGGGCAGGAAGCGCCTCGTTTTCGCCAGACAGGGAAAATGTCGCGTGGCACCCGCCTTGGCCTGACCCGGATTCTTCCGGTCTGCGCCGGGCTCGCGCCGCGTCTGCAGTTCTCCAGTCTGGGCGGGTCGGGCAACCGGCCTGCCTTGCGTTTTTTCAGGGATGCCGCGGAGGGCCCAGGCCCGCCGTCGAGGCATTGGATTCGTGGGGCCATGCGCGTGAAGCCGTGTGGCCTGTCGCTCTTTTAACGAAGGAACTCCGTCATGGCGGACCAAAAGATCCGGATTCGGCTCAAGGCGTTCGATCACCGTCTGATCGACCGTTCGGCCAGCGAGATCGTCGAGACGGCCAAGAGGACCGGCGCGCAGGTGCGTGGCCCGATCCCGCTGCCGACCAAGATCGAGCGTTACACCGTTCTCGTCTCCCCGCATGCCGACAAGGATGCGCGCGACCAGTACGAGACCCGCACGCACAAGCGCGTGCTCGACATCGTCGACCCCAACGACAAGACCGTGGACGCGCTGATGAAGCTCGAGCTCGCGGCTGGCGTCGACGTCCAGATCAAGCTCGCCTGAGGACTGCCGACATGACGAAGAAGCATTCGTTGGGTCTGGTCGGCCGCAAGGCCGGCATGAGCCGGGTGTTCACCGAGGATGGCCGCTCCATTCCGGTGACCCTGATCGAGGCCACCCCGAACCGCATCACCCAGATCAAGACCGTCGAGGCCGACGGCTACAGCGCCGTCCAGGTGACGACCGGCGCCCGCCGCGCCGCCCTGGTCAACAAGCCGCTGGCCGGGCATTACGCCAAGGCCAAGGTCGAGGCCGGCCGTGGCTTGTGGGAGTTCCGCGTCGCCGACGACAAGCTCGGTGACTTCGCCGTTGGCGGCGAGATCAAGGCCGACATCTTCGAGGTCGGCCAGATCGTCGACGTCCAGGGCGTGACCAAGGGCAAGGGCTTCCAGGGCACGATCAAGCGCCACAATTTCCGCATGGGCGACGCGACCCACGGCAACTCGCTGAGCCACCGCTCGCCGGGTTCGATCGGCCAGCGTCAGACCCCCGGTCGCGTGTTCCCGGGCAAGAAGATGTCCGGCCACATGGGCGCCGAGTTGCAGAGTGCGCAGAACCTGGAAGTGGTGCGCGTGGATGCCGAGCGCGGCCTGATCGCCGTCCGCGGCGCCGTCCCGGGAGCCCCGGGTGGCGACGTGGTCGTGCGCCCGGCGAGCAAGGCGTAAGGAGAATCACCATGGAACTCACCATTACGGGTAGCGCCAACAAGCTGTCGGTTTCCGACGAAGTGTTCGGCCGCGAATTCAGCCAGGACCTGGTCCACCAGGTCGTGGTCGCCTACCGCAACGCCGGTCGCGCCGGCACCAAGGCGCAGAAGACCCGCGCCGAGGTCAACGGCACCACCAAGAAGTCGAAGAAGCAGAAGGGCGGTGGCGCGCGTCACGGTGCCCTGACCGCGCCGATCTTCGTCGGCGGCGGCGTGACCTTCGCGGCCAAGCCGCGCAGCTTCGCGCAGAAGGTCAACCGCAAGCAGTACCGCGCCGCGATGGCCGCGATCCTGTCCGAGCTCAACCGCCAGGGCCGGCTGAAGGTCGTCGAGTCGTTCGACGTGGACGCCTCCAGGACCAAGGGCCTGATCGAGAAGCTGGCCGGCCTGAATCTGGGCAAGCGTCCGCTGATCGTCACCGAGGACGCTTCGGAGCACCTGTTCCTGTCCGCCCGCAACCTGCCGTACGTGCAGGTCCGCGACGTGCAGGGGCTGGATCCGGTGGCCCTGGTCGGCGCCGATTCCGTGCTGATCACCGCCGATGCGGTCAAGAAGGTCGAGGAGTGGCTGGCATGAGCGCCAACGAGAAAGTTTTCAGCATCCTGCTCGCGCCGCGGATCTCCGAGAAGACCGCGCGCCTGCAGGAAGTCAGCAACCAATACGTGTTCGAAATCTCGAACGACGCCACCAAGGCCGACGTGAAGGCTGCCGTGGAGCAACTGTTCGACGTCAAGGTCGAGGCGGTGAACGTCGTCAACGTGAAGGGCAAGAACAAGTCCTTCCGCAACCGCACCGGCCGTCGTGGCGACTGGCGCAAGGCGTACGTGCGCCTGGCCGATGGCCAGAGCATCGACGTGTCCGCGAAGGCCTGAGGAACATCCCATGCCATTGATGAAATTCAAGCCCACCTCCGCCGGCCGCCGTTCCGCGGTCCGCGTGGTCACGCCCGACCTGCACAAGGGTGCGCCGCACGCCGCGCTGGTCGAGAAGCAGAGCAAGTCCGGCGGCCGCAACCACCACGGCCGGATCACCGTCCGCCACGTCGGTGGCGGCCACAAGCAGCACTATCGCCTGATCGACTTCAAGCGCAACAAGGAAGGCATCGTCGCCAAGGTGGAGCGGGTCGAGTACGACCCGAACCGCACCGCGCACATCGCCCTGCTGTGCTACGTCGACGGCGAGCGCCGCTACATCATCGCGCCCAAGGGCCTGAAGGCCGGCGACCAGGTGATCGCGGGCTCCGATGCGCCGATCAAGGCCGGCAACACCCTGCCGCTGCGCAACATTCCGGTCGGCACCACGGTGCATTGCATCGAGCTCAAGCCGGGCAAGGGCGCGCAGATCGCCCGTGCCGCCGGTGCCGGCGTGCAGTTGGTCGCCCGCGAAGGCGGCTACGCGCTGCTGCGCCTGCGTTCTGGCGAGATGCGCAAGGTGCCGGCCGAGTGCCGCGCCACCATCGGCGAGGTCGGCAACGACGAGCACAACCTGGAGAAGCTGGGCAAGGCCGGCGCCAAGCGCTGGCGCGGCGTGCGCCCGACCGTCCGCGGTGCGGCCATGAACCCGGTCGACCACCCGCACGGCGGCGGCGAGGCCAAGGCCGGCCAGGGCAACCCGCACCCGGTCACCCCGTGGGGCGTGCCGACCAAGGGTTACAAGACGCGCAAGAACAAGCGCACCCAGCAGTTCATCGTTCGCGACCGTAGGGGCTAATCGACCATGCCACGTTCCCTCAAGAAAGGCCCGTTCGTCGATCACCACCTGGTCAAGAAGGTGGAGGCCGCCGGCGGCAGCAAGCGCCCGATCAAGACCTGGTCGCGCCGTTCCATGATCCTGCCGGAAATGGTGGGTTTCACCATCGCCGTGCACAACGGCAAGAACCATGTCCCGGTCCTCGTGAACGAGAACATGGTCGGCCATAAGCTTGGCGAATTCGCCGTCACCCGGACCTTCAAGGGTCACGGCGGCGACAAGAAGTCGAAGTAAGGAGAGATGACCATGGAAGCGAAAGCCATCCTGCGCACCGCGCGCATCTCCCCGCAGAAGGCCCGCCTGGTCGCCGACCAGGTGCGCGGCTTGCCGGCCGAACGTGCCGTCAACCTGCTGAAGTTCTCCGACAAGAAGGCCGCCGCCCTGATCAAGAAGGTGGTGGAGTCGGCGATCGCCAACGCCGAGAACAACCAGGGCGCCGACGTCGACGCGCTGAAGGTCAAGACCATCATGGTCGACGAAGGTCCGGCGCTGAAGCGCTTCATGGCGCGTGCGAAGGGCCGCGGCACCCGCATCCTTAAGCGGACCAGCCACATCACCGTCGTCGTGGGAGAGGGCAAGTAATATGGGTCACAAAGTTCATCCCACCGGCATCCGCCTCGGCATCGCCAAGGACTGGAACTCCAAGTGGTACGCCGACAAGGGCGAGTACGCCGAGTACCTGGCGGCCGACCTGAAGGTGCGCGAGATGCTGCGCAAGAAGCTGGCGCAGGCCGGGATCAGCAAGATCCTGATCGAGCGTCCGGCCAAGACCGCGCGCGTCACCATCCACACCGCCCGTCCGGGCGTGGTGATCGGCAAGCGCGGCGAGGACATCGAGAAGCTGCGCAAGGAAGTCAGCGCTCTGATGGGCGTCCCGGCGCACATCAACGTGACCGAGGTCCGCAAGCCGGAGCTGGACGCGCAGCTGGTCGCCGAATCGATCGCGCAGCAGTTGGAGCGCCGCATCATGTTCCGTCGCGCGATGAAGCGCGCGGTGGGCAACGCGATGCGCCTGGGTGCCCTGGGCATCAAGGTCAACGTCGCCGGCCGCCTGAACGGCGCCGAGATCGCCCGCTCGGAGTGGTACCGCGAGGGTCGCGTGCCGCTGCATACCCTGCGCGCGGACATCGACTACGGTTTCGCCGAGGCGCACACCACCTACGGCGTGATCGGCATCAAGGTATGGGTCTACAAGGGCGAGGTCTTCGACTTCTCCCAGGTCGGACAGGAGAAGCAGGAAGACGCGGGCAGCCAGCGCAGCGAGCGCGGTGACCGTGGCGACCGCGAGCGTCCCTCCCGTCCCGCACGTGAAGCGAGGTAACGGCGATGTTGCAACCCAAGCGAACCAAGTTCCGCAAGCAGTTCAAGGGCCGTAACGAGGGCCTGAGCTGGAGCGCCAACGCCGTGTCGTTCGGCGAGTACGGCCTGAAGGCCACTGCCCACGGCCGCCTGACCGCGCGCCAGATCGAGGCGGCCCGCCGCACCATCAGCCGTTACGTCAAGCGTGGCGGCAAGATGTGGATCCGCGTGTTCCCGGACAAGCCGATCACCCAGAAGCCGATCGAGGTCCGCATGGGCTCCGGCAAGGGTGGCGTGGAGTACTGGGTCGCCCAGATCCAGCCGGGCCGGATGATCTATGAAATCGAGGGCGTGCCGGAGGAAACGGCGCGCGAGGCGTTCCGCCTGGCGGCCGCCAAGCTCTCGGTCACCACCACCTTCGTGACCCGCACGGTGCGCTAATGGCTACGATCAACGAACTCCGCGAAAAGTCGGCCGACCAGCTCAAGGCCCACCTGTTGGACCTGCGCAAGGAGCAGTTCTCCCTGCGCATGCAGCGGGCGACCGGCCAGCTGTCGAAGACCCACGAAACCCGCCGGGTGCGTCGCGAAATCGCGCGCGTGAAGACCCTGCTCGGCAGCAACCAGTAAGGGATCGCAGCGATGAGCGACAACAACGAGAAGACGCTGCGCACGGTCGAAGGCCGCGTAGTCAGCAACAAGATGGACAAGACGGTGACCGTGCTTGTCGAGCGCCAGGTCAAGCACGCGCTGTACGGCAAGTACATCAAGCGCTCGACCAAGCTCCACGCCCACGATGCGGACAACAGCTGCAACGAGGGCGACGTGGTGCGCGTGACCGAGATCGCGCCGCTGTCCAAGACCAAGAACTGGCGCGTGGTGGAAATCGTCACCCGCGCGGCCGAATAAGGGAGATCTGAATCATGATCCAGATGCAGAGCTACCTCGACGTGGCCGACAACTCCGGCGCCAAGGAGCTGATGTGCATCAAGGTGCTGGGCGGCTCCAAGCGCCGCTATGCCGGCATCGGCGACATCATCAAGGTGACCGTCAAGGAAGCGATTCCGCGCGGCAAGGTCAAGAAGGGCGAGGTCTACGACGCCGTCGTGGTCCGCACCCGCAAGGGCGTGCGCCGCGCCGACGGCTCGCTGATCCGTTTCGATGGCAACGCCGCCGTCCTGCTCAATAACAAGCAGGAGCCGATCGGCACCCGCATCTTCGGACCGGTGACCCGCGAGCTGCGTTCCGAGAAGTTCATGAAGATCGTCTCGCTCGCACCCGAAGTGCTCTGAGCGGAGGAAAGCAGACATGGCAAACCGTATCAAGAAGGGCGACCAGGTAGTGGTCACCACCGGCAAGGACAAGGGCAAGCAGGGCGAGGTGGTGCGCGTGGACGGCGACCGGGTGGTCGTCTCCAACGTCAACCTGGTCAAGCGGCACACCAAGCCGAACCCGCAGGCGGGCGTCGCCGGCGGCGTGGTCGAGCGCGAAGCCTCGATCCACATTTCCAACGTCATGCCGCTCAACCCCGCCACCGGCAAGGGCGAGCGCATCGGTTACAAGGTCCTGGAGGATGGACGCAAACTGCGTGTGTTCCGCTCCAGTGGTGAGGCGCTCGACGCCTGAGGAATGAAGAAATGACCACGCGGCTCGAGAAGATCTACAAGGAAGAAGTTGTACCGGCTCTGATGCAGAAGTTCGGCTACAGCAACCCGATGCAAGTCCCCAGGCTGGTCAAGATCACGCTCAACATGGGCGTGGGCGAGGCGGCCGCCAACAAGAAGGTGCTGGAAAACGCCGTTGCCGACCTGGCCAAGATCTCCGGCCAGAAGCCGGTGACGACCAAGGCCCGCGTCTCGGTGGCCTCGTTCAAGATCCGTGACGGCTGGCCGATCGGTTGCAAGGTGACCCTGCGCCGGAACCAGATGTTCGAGTTCCTGGACCGCCTGGTCAGCGTCTCGCTGCCGCGCGTGCGCGACTTCCGTGGCGTGTCCGGCCGTTCGTTCGACGGCCGCGGCAACTTCAACATGGGCGTGAAGGAGCAGATCATCTTCCCGGAGATCGACTTCGACGCCGTAGACGCGGTGCGCGGCATGGACATTGCCATCACCACGACCGCCAAGACCGACGCCGAAGCCAAGGCGCTGCTCGAGGCGTTCAAGTTCCCGTTCAGGAATTAAGGGCTAAAGACATGGCAAAGACCTCCATGGTCAACCGCGACGCGAAGCGGGCGAAGCTGGCCAAGCAGCACGCCGCCAAGCGCGACGCGCTGAAGAAGATCGTTTCCTCGCCGACCGCCTCCTACGAGGAGAAGATCGACGCGGCGACCAAGCTGCAGAAGCTGCCGCGCGACTCCTCGCCGAGCCGCCAGCGCAACCGCTGCGAGCTGTCCGGCCGCCCGCGCGGCGTGTACAGCAAGTTCGGCCTGGGCCGTAACAAGCTGCGCGAAGCCACCATGCGCGGCGACGTGCCGGGCCTGCGCAAGGCCAGCTGGTAAGACGGGGCAGGGCGGCCGCGGTCGTCCCGCCCACGCCTCCGGACAAAGCCGACTCACAGGGTCGGTTTTATCTGCTATGATTCCGCGCTTCCCCCGGCCCGTCCGGGTTGCGGTACAGGCCCCGGCCTCCTCCGGGACACAACTCCAGATTTCGCGAAAGCGGATATCGGTGCACTCAAGGAACCATTCATGAGCATGACTGATCCCATCGCCGACATGCTGGTCCGCATCAAGAATGCGGCCGCTGTGGGCAAGCCGACGGTGAAGCTGCCGTCCTCCAAGATCAAGGTCGCCATCGCCAACGTCCTCAAGGACGAGGGCTACATCGCCGACCTGCGCGTGGTCCAGGCCGAGAACAACAAGGCCGAACTCGAGATCGTGCTGAAGTACTTCGAGGGCCGCCCGGTCATCGAGCAGCTCAAGCGCGCCTCGCGCTCGGGCCTGCGCCTGTACCGCGGCAAGAGCGAGCTGCCGAAGGTCCTCGGCGGCCTCGGCGTGGCCATCATCTCCACCTCCCAGGGCATCATGACCGACAAGCAGGCGCGCAGCGCCGGCGTCGGCGGCGAAGTCCTGTGCTACGTGGCCTAAGGAGTACGACGACATGTCCCGCGTAGCCAAGAAGCCGATCGCCCTGCCCAAGGGCGTGGAACTGAACATCCAGGACACCAGCGTCAGCGCCAAGGGTCCGAAGGGCGCGCTGTCGCTGGCCAAGCCGGCCGGCGTGCAGATCGCCATCGAGGACGGCAATGCCGTGCTGTCGGCGAACGACGACTCGCTCGTCGCGCTGACCGGCACCGTCCGCGCGATCCTGGCCAACATGGTCAAGGGCGTGTCCGAGGGCTTCGAGCGCAAGCTCGAACTGGTCGGCGTGGGTTACCGCGCCGCGATGCAGGGCAAGGACCTGAGCCTGTCGCTGGGTTTCTCGCACCCGGTGGTGTTCGTGGCCCCGGAAGGCATCACCCTGGCCACCCCGACCCAGACCGAGATCGTGGTCCAGGGCGCCGACAAGCAGCGCGTCGGTGAAGTCGCGGCCAAGATCCGCGCCTTCCGTCCGCCGGAGCCGTACAAGGGCAAGGGCGTGAAGTACTCCGACGAAGTCATCATCCGCAAGGAAGCCAAGAAGGCGTAAGCGTGCGCGGGTCCGCCCGCACCATCCTTCAGCTTCCACGAGGTCATACACATGAGCATCAAGAACGACGCCCGCCTGCGCCGCGCCAAGTCCACCCGGTCCCACATCCGCAAGCTCGGCGTGCCGCGCCTGTCGGTCCTGCGCACCGGCCAGCACCTGTACGCGCAGCTGTTCACCGCCGATGGCGCCCAGGTCATCGCGGCCGCCAACACCCTGCAGGCCGACGTCAAGGACGGGCTGAAGAACGGCAAGAACACCGATGCCGCCGCCAAGGTGGGCAGGATCATCGCCGAGCGCGCCAAGGCCGCGGGCATCGAGAAGGTCGCCTTCGACCGTTCGGGCTACCGCTTCCATGGCCGGATCAAGGCGCTTGCCGACGCCGCCCGCGAGGGTGGCCTGCAGTTCTGATTCCCCTGGATCCGCTGCGGCGGATCCGGACTGCCGGCGCAGGTGGCGCCGGGCGCCGTCCGACTTCTGCGCGGACGTGACGCTACACCGCTCCAGACCACAACCATAAGCGGCGACCGAGCCGTACATATTCACTTCCAAGGAACAACGACAATGGCAGAAGAGCGTCAGCCGCGGGGCCGCGATCGCGACCGCAACCGCGAAGAGAAGATCGACGACGGCATGATCGAGAAGCTGGTCGCGGTCAACCGCGTCAGCAAGACCGTCAAGGGCGGTCGCCAGTTCACCTTCACCGCGCTGACCGTGGTCGGCGACGGCGACGGCAAGGTCGGCTTCGGCTACGGCAAGGCCCGCGAGGTCCCGGTAGCCATCCAGAAGTCGATGGAGTACGCACGCAAGGGCATGCTCAGCGTCGACCTGAACAACGGCACCCTGTGGCACCCGGTCAAGGCCGGCCACGGCGCGGCGCGGGTGTTCATGCAGCCGGCCTCCGAGGGTACCGGCGTGATCGCCGGCGGCGCGATGCGTGCCGTGCTGGAAGCGGTCGGCGTGAAGAACGTGCTGGCCAAGGCCGTCGGTTCGCGCAACCCGATCAACCTGGTGCGCGCCACCCTGAAGGGCCTGGAAGCCATGCAGTCGCCGACCCGGATCGCGGCCAAGCGCGGCAAGAAGGCGGAGGAACTCCTCAATGGCTAACGAGTCCAACAAGACCGTCAAGGTGCGCCTGGTGCGCGGCCTGCGCGGCACCCAGGCCCGTCACCGCCTGTCGGTGAAGGCCCTGGGCCTGAACAAGCTCAACGACGTGCGCGAACTGAAAGACAGCCCGCAGGTCCGCGGCCTCATCAACCAGCTGCACTATCTGGTGCGGGTCGAGGACTAAGGAGAACATCATGCGTCTCAACACTCTCAAGCCTGCCGACGGCGCCCGCCAGGAGCGCACCCGCGTCGGCCGCGGCATCGGTTCCGGCCTCGGCAAGACCGCGGGTCGCGGTCACAAGGGTTCGTTCGCGCGCGCCGGCAAGGGCAAGATCAAGGCCGGCTTCGAAGGCGGCCAGACCCCGATGCAGCGCCGTCTGCCCAAGGTCGGCTTCAACTCGATGACCGCCAAGGACACCGCCGAAGTGCTGCTGTACAAGCTGGCGCTGGTCGAGGGCGACGTGGTCGATTTCGCGACCCTGAAGGCGGCCAAGCTGGTCCCGTCCACGGCCAAGCGCGCCAAGATCGTCAAGAAGGGCGAGCTGTCGCGCAAGCTGACCATCAAGGGCGTGCAGTTGACCGCGGGCGCCAAGGCCGCGGTGGAAGCCGCCGGCGGCAGCGTCGAGGAGTAAGTAGCACATGGCGCAAGCTGGCATCGGCAACCTCGGCGGCGGTCTGGGCAAGTTCACCGAACTGCGCCAGCGCCTGTTGTTCGTGCTCGGCGCGTTGATGGTCTTCCGCATCGGCTGCTTCGTGCCGGTGCCGGGCGTCAACCCCGATGCCATGCTCGCCATGATGCAGGCCCAGGGCGGCGGCATCGTGGACATGTTCAACATGTTCTCGGGCGGCGCCCTGGCCCGCTTCAGCGTGTTCGCGCTGAACGTGATGCCGTACATCTCCGCGTCGATCGTGATGCAGCTGGCCGTGCACATCTTCCCGGCGCTGAAGTCGCTGCAGAAGGAAGGCGAGTCGGGCCGCCGCAAGATCACCCAGTACTCGCGCGTTGGCGCGGTGCTGCTGGCGGTGGTGCAGGGCGGAAGCATCGCCATGGCGCTGCAGAACCAGCTCGCCCCGGGCGGCGTGCCTGTGGTCTACAGCCCCGGTCTGGGCTTCGTCCTGACCGCGGTGGTATCGCTGACCGCCGGCACCATGTTCCTGATGTGGCTGGGCGAGCAGGTCACCGAGCGCGGCATCGGCAACGGTGTGTCGCTGATCATCTTCGCCGGCATCGTCGCCGGCCTGCCGGCGGCCGTCATCCACACCATCGAGGCCTACCGCAGCGGCAGCATGAACTTCCTCACCCTGCTGCTGGTAATTGCGGTGGTGCTGGTGTTCACCTGGTTCGTGGTGTTCGTCGAGCGTGGCCAGCGCCGGATCACGGTCAACTACGCGCGCCGCCAGGGTGGCCGCAACGCGTACATGAACCAGACCTCGTTCCTGCCGCTGAAGCTCAACATGGCCGGCGTGATCCCGCCGATCTTCGCCTCCAGCATCCTGGCGTTCCCGGCGACCCTGACCATGTGGTCCGGACAGGCCACCCAGGCCACCTGGCTGCAACGCGTGTCCAACGCGCTGGCGCCGGGCGAGCCGCTGCACATGATCGTGTTCTCCGCATTGATCATCGGTTTTGCGTTCTTCTACACCGCGCTGGTGTTCAACTCGAACGAGACCGCCGACAACCTGAAGAAGTCGGGTGCGTTGATCCCCGGCATCCGCCCGGGCAAGGCCACCGCCGACTACATCGACGGCGTGCTGACCCGGCTGACCGCCGCGGGCGCCGCCTACCTGGTGATCGTGTGCCTGCTGCCGGAAGTGATGCGCACGCAGATGGGTACTTCGTTCTACTTCGGCGGCACTTCGCTGCTGATCGTGGTGGTCGTGGTGATGGACTTCATCGCCCAGATCCAGGCCCACCTGATGTCGCACCAGTACGAGAGCTTGCTGAAGAAGGCCAACCTCAAGGGTGGCTCGCGCGGCGGCGGGTTCGCCCGCGGCTGAGGCTGTACCAAGCGTTCCCAAGTCCGGCGGACCCATTCCGCCGGCATCCGGTCCAGCGGACCGGATCCATTCTGAAATGGGCGGCCCGTGCGACGTCTCGCGCATGGGTGAGACGATGCGGTGCCGCGCTGGAGTAGCGCGGCCGGCGGGACCGGGCAACCGGGGCCGCCAGCAACGTCCGACGCCGGAGCATGGGCACACTCCCCATGCCGGGTCCAGGGCCTTCGGGCCATGGGCTTCCAAGTAATCCGGGACATTGCTAGAATTCGCAGTTCACTTTCGAAACAATCCTGTCGGGCATGCCCTGGGCGTGTCCGGCCCCCAAGTTTGGAGATCGCGTCATGGCGCGTATTGCAGGCGTCAACCTGCCGACCCAGAAGCACGTCTGGGTGGGCTTGCAGAGCATCTATGGCATCGGCCGCACCCGGTCGAAGAAGGTGTGCGAGGCCGCCGGCGTGGCGTCCACCACCAAGATCCGCGACCTGTCCGAGCCGGAAGTCGAGCGCCTGCGCGCCGAAGTCGGCAAGTACGTGGTCGAGGGCGACCTGCGCCGTGAAGTGGGCATCGCCATCAAGCGTCTGATGGACCTGGGCTGCTACCGCGGCCTGCGCCATCGTCGCGGCCTGCCGCTGCGCGGCCAGCGCACCCGCACCAACGCCCGTACCCGCAAGGGTCCGCGCAAGGCGATCAGGAAGTAAGGACAGACAATGGCCAAGCCAGCTGCCAAAACCAAGAAGAAGATCAAGCGCGTCGTCACCGACGGCATTGCTCACGTGCACGCTTCGTTCAACAACACCATCGTGACCATCACCGACCGCCAGGGCAACGCGCTGTCGTGGGCGACCTCAGGCGGCGCGGGCTTCCGCGGTTCGCGCAAGTCGACCCCGTTCGCCGCGCAGGTGGCTGCCGAGAAGGCCGGCAAGGCCGCGCTGGACTACGGCGTGAAGTCGCTGGAAGTGCGCATCAAGGGCCCGGGCCCGGGCCGCGAGTCCGCCGTGCGTTCGCTGAACGCCGTCGGTTACAAGATCACCAACATCATCGACGTGACGCCGATCCCGCACAACGGGTGCCGTCCGCCGAAGAAGCGTCGCGTCTAAGGGAGCGATAAGAAATGGCTCGTTATATCGGTCCTACCTGTAAGCTCGCGCGCCGCGAAGGCGCCGACCTTTCGCTCAAGAGCCCGTCGCGCGCTCTGGATTCCAAGTGCAAGCTGGAGCAGAAGCCCGGCCAGCACGGCGCCGCGCGCAAGGGCAAGCTGTCCGACTACGCCACCCAGCTGCGCGAGAAGCAGAAGGTCAAGCGCATCTACGGCCTGCTGGAGCGCCAGTTCCGCAACTACTACAAGAAGGCCTCGACCAAGAAGGGCAACACCGGCGAGAACCTGCTGCAGCTGCTGGAAACCCGTCTGGACAACGTCGTCTACCGCATGGGCTTCGCGGTGACCCGCCCGTCCGCGCGCCAGCTGGTCAGCCATCGCGGCGTGCTGGTCAACGGCAAGCCGGTCAACCTGCCTTCGTACCAGGTCAAGGCCGGGGATGCGATCGCCCTGTCCGAGAAGGCGCAGAAGCAGTTGCGCGTGCAGGAGGCCCTGACCGTCGCCGAGCAGCACGATCTGACTCCGTCGTGGATCGAGGTCGACGCGAAGAAGTTCGCCGGCGTGTTCAAGGCCGTGCCGGACCGCGCCGACCTGCCGGCCGACATCAACGAAGCGCTGATCGTCGAGCTGTACTCGAAGTAACCAGTGGCTGGCCGCCGCGCCCCTCCGGGCGCGGCGCCGCATTCCACGCCCCGGCCGGATCGCGTCGCCCCGCCTCCCGGCCGCCCCCGGTGACGGGGCCACAAGCCAGAGCCGGCGGTATCCCCAGATCGTCGGCTCATTGCAGGAGAATCCGCAACATGACGGTTACCGCCAACCAGGTCCTGCGTCCCCGCGGACCGCAGATCGAACGCCTCACCGACAATCGCGCCAAGATCGTGATCGAGCCGCTCGAGCGCGGCTACGGGCACACGCTGGGCAACGCGCTGCGCCGCGTCCTGCTGTCCTCGATTCCCGGCTTCGCGATCACCGAGGTCGAGATCGACGGCGTGCTGCACGAATACACCACGGTCGAGGGCCTGCAGGAGGACGTGCTGGAAGTCCTGCTGAACCTCAAGGACGTGGCCATCCGCATGCACAACGGCGACAGCGCCACCCTGACCCTGTCCAGGCAGGGCCCGGGCGTGGTGGTTGCCGGCGACATCAAGACCGACCACAACGTCGAGATCCTCAACGTCGACCACGTGATCTGCCACCTGACCAAGGACACGGCGCTGAACATGCGCCTGAAGATCGAGCGCGGCTTCGGCTACCAGCCGGCCACCGCCCGCCGCCGTCCCGACGAGGAAACCCGCACGATCGGCCGCCTGGTGCTGGACGCGACCTTCTCGCCGGTGCGCCGCGTGGCCTACGCGGTGGAAGCGGCGCGCGTGGAGCAGCGCACCGACCTGGACAAGCTGGTCCTGGACATCGAGACCAACGGCACCATCGACGCCGAGGAGGCCGTGCGCACCGCCGCCGACATCCTCAGCGACCAGCTGTCGGTGTTCGGCGACTTCACCCACCGCGACCGCGGCGCCGCCAAGTCGGCCCCGACCGGCGTGGATCCGGTGCTGCTGCGCCCGATCGACGACCTGGAGCTGACCGTGCGTTCGGCCAACTGCCTCAAGGCCGAGAGCATCTACTACATCGGCGACCTGATCCAGAAGACCGAGGTCGAGCTGCTCAAGACCCCGAACCTGGGCAAGAAGTCGCTCACCGAGATCAAGGAAGTGCTCGCCCAGCGCGGCCTTTCGCTCGGCATGAAGCTGGAGAACTGGCCGCCGGCCGGCGTCTCCGCTCACGGGATGATGGGGTGAGCATCCGCGCCTAGCCGATGCCCGGTCGGCATCGGCTGCAGATGCGAACGTCCGGCCATGGATGGACGGGCAGGGCTCTCCGGAGCCGATGATGTCCCGCCATGGACGGCAGCAAGAACGTTTCGAGTGCCTGCGGTAGTCGCAGGCACCCAGCGCCGACGGGCCCGAAGGCTCGCGGCGCACCCCCGGCGACGGATCGCCGGATCGGGCCAGCGCAGTCCACAGCTCCAACGCCTGGATGGCGACAGCGAACCACAACAGCCACGACATTCGACTAAGGAACCACCGCCATGCGCCACCAGAAAGCCGGCCGCAAGTTCAGCCGCACCAGCGCCCACCGCGAAGCGATGTTCAAGAACATGGCCGCCTCGCTGTTCAAGCACGAACTGATCAAGACCACCCTGCCCAAGGCCAAGGAGCTGCGCCGCGTCGCCGAGCCGCTGATCACCCTGGCCAAGGTCGACAGCGTGGCCAACCGCCGCCTGGCCTTCGCCCGCCTGCGCGACAAGGAAGCGGTCGGCAACCTGTTCACCGTATTCGGCCCGCGCTATCAGGCCCGTCCGGGCGGCTACCTGCGGATCCTGAAGTGCGGTTTCCGCGCCGGTGACAACGCGCCGATGGCGTACGTGGAACTGGTCGATCGCCCGCAGGCGGCCGAGTAAGCGCTCGCGCAAGGCATGCCCCCGAGGACCCCGGCCCAAGTGCCGGGGTTTTCGTTTCCGGGGGCATGGTTACCGTTCCGGGCGCGGATGCGGAATAATCAGGCTGTTTCCCCTTGCTCCGGACCCCGCCGCCGATGAATCCGTTCCGCTGGAATTTTCGCGCGCAGTTCCTCGCCGGCTTCCTCGGCTGCGTCGCGCTGGTCGCCTACGCGATCTATACCCAGCTCTACCAGGGGCTGGAGCCGTGCCCGCTATGCATCTTCCAGCGCATCGCGTATGCCGCATTGGCGTTGGTGTTCCTGGCCGGGTTCCTGCACGGACCGCGGTCCGCGGGGGGGCGCAGGGCCTATGGCGTGCTGGTGCTGATCGCCGCTGCCGTGGGTATCGGCATTGCCGGGCGCCATGTGTGGCTGCAGACCCTGCCCAAGGACCTGATGCCGTCGTGCGGGCCGCCGTTGTCGTTCCTGCGCGAAACCATGGGACCGCTGGAGGTGGTGCGCAAGGTGCTCACCGGCAGTGGCAACTGCGGTGACGTCGATTGGACGATGCTGGGCCTGAGCATGCCCGCATGGAGCCTGATCGGCTTCGTGCTGCTGGCCTTCTGGGGCCTGTTCGCCGCCTTCCGCCGTCGCAAGGGCCGCGGTCGCCACTGACCGCCCGCCGCCGCCAGCCCCTTCCCCCGTTTCCGGTCCCCCCATGAGTCCCGTGAGCAACCCCGAACGCAACCTGCATCCCGTCGACCCGGCCGACGCCTGGTCGCCGGTCAGCTGGCGCGGCAGGCCCGCGCTGCAGATGCCGCATTATCCCGACGCCGTTGCGCTGGAAGCGGCGCTGGCCGAGTTGCGCCGGCTGCCGCCGCTGGTGACTTCGTGGGAGATCCTGGAGTTGAAGCGGCAACTTGCCGAGGCCCAGGAGGGCAGGCGGTTCCTGCTCCAGGGCGGCGATTGCGCGGAGAACTTCGCCGACTGCGAGTCCGGCACCATCTCCAACCGGCTCAAGGTGCTGCTGCAGATGAGCCTGGTGCTGGTCCACGGCCTGCGCCTGCCGGTGGTCCGGGTGGGCCGCTTCGCCGGCCAGTACGCCAAGCCGCGCTCGGCCGACGTGGAGACCCGCGGCGAGGTCAGCCTGCCCAGTTACCGTGGCGACGTGGTCAACGGTCCCGAGTTCACCGCGGCTGCACGGGTGCCCGATCCGCAGCGCATGCTGACCGCGCACGCGCGCTCGGCGATGACCATGAACTTCGTGCGTGCGCTGATCGACGGAGGCTTCGCCGACCTGCACCATCCCGAATACTGGAACCTGAGCTGGGTCGGCTGTTCGCCGCTGGCCGAGGACTACCAGGAGATGGTGAATTCGATCGGCGACGCGGTGCGGTTCATGGAAACCCTGGCCGGTTCCGAGGTGCACAACCTCAACCGGATCGACTTCTACACCTCGCATGAAGCGCTGCTGCTGCCGTACGAGGAGGCGCAGACCCGGCAGGTGCCGCGCCAGCGCGGCTGGTTCAATCTGTCCACCCACTATCCATGGATCGGCATGCGCACCGCCGCGCTCGATGGCGCGCACGTGGAGTATTTCCGCGGCATCTGCAATCCGATCGCAATCAAGGTCGGCCCGTCGGTGCGTCCGGACCAGTTGCTGCGCCTGATCGACGTGCTCAACCCGGAGGACGAGCCGGGCCGGCTGACCTTCATCCATCGCATGGGAGCGGGGCAGGTCGCCGAGAAGCTTCCGCCGCTGCTGGAGGCGGTGCGCCGCGACGGGCGCCGGGTGCTGTGGGTATGCGACGCGATGCATGGCAACACCGAAGGCACCGCCAACGGCTACAAGACCCGGCGCTTCGCCAGCATCCTGGCCGAGGTGGAGCAGTCCTTCGACCTGCACGCCGCCGCCGGAACCCGTCTGGGCGGGGTCCATCTTGAACTGACCGGCGAGGACGTCACCGAATGCACCGGCGGCGCGCGCGAGCTGACCGAGCTCGACCTGGAGCGCGCCTACCGCTCGACCGTGGACCCGCGCCTGAACTACGAGCAGTCGCTGGAGATCGCGATGGCGATCGTGCGCAAGCAGGGATCGCGCCGGACCAGATGAGGTGCGCGCCGCCTTGGCGACGCCGGCTCACTGCGCCGGCGTGCTCCCGTCGATGGTGGCGGGAAAGCTGGGCGGGCGCCGCGCCTGGGTCAGCTGTTCGTAGGCATGGCCGATTTCCAGCAGGCGTGCCTCGCTCCATGCCGGCCCGATGAAGGCCAGGCCCAGCGGCAGACCGTTGCTGTGGCCCATGGGGACGGTCAGCGAGGGGTAGCCGGCGACCGCAGCGGCGCCGTAGCCGGCCCCCGGGAAGCGGTCGCCGTTGGCAGGGTCGATCTTCCAGGCCACGCCGGTGGTCGGCGCGACCAGCACGTCCAATGTGTCTGCGCGCAGCGCCGCATCGATGCCTTCGGGGCCGGCGAGCCGGCGCGCACGCGTGCGCGCGGCGATGTACTCCGGCGAGGCCAGTCCGGCGCGCGCGGCAGCCTGCTCGAACAGCTCCTGGCCGAACAACGGCATCGCCTCGGTCGCATGCCGGCGGTTGTAGTCGATCAGCCCGTCCAGGGTCAGCACCGGGGCGTTGCGTTGCTGCAGGTAACGCTCGAGTGCCGGGCGGAATTCGGTCAGCAGCACGATGCGCTCGTCGTCGTTCCATTGGCCTTCGGTCGGGATCGAGGTCTCGATCACCACCGCGCCGGCCTGGCGCAGGGCCTCCATCGCCTCGCGGGTGGCGGCCTCGACTTCGGGCGAGATGGCGAGCTTGTCCCGCAGCAGGCCGATGCGCACCCCACGCAGGTTGGCCGTGCGCAGGCGCGCGGCATAGTCGAAGGTGGCCAGCACCCGGTTGTCGGCCGTGACCGGGTCGGCCGGGTCGCGGCCGGCGATGGCCGCCAGCAGCAGCGCGACATCGGCGACGCTGCGTGCCATCGGACCGGCGGTGTCCTGGCTCGGGGAGATCGGTACGATGCCGCTGCGGCTGACCAGGCCGACGGTGGGCTTGAGCCCGACCAGTCCATTCACCGCTGCCGGGCACAGGATGCTGCCGTCGGTCTCGGTGCCGATGCCGGCGACCGCCAGGTTGGCCGCCACCGCCACCGCGGTGCCGGAGCTGGAACCGCACGGCGAGCGGTCCAGCGCATAGGGGTTACGGGTCTGGCCGCCGACCGAGCTCCAGCCGGAACTCGAGCGGGTCGAGCGGAAGTTGGCCCATTCGCTGAGGTTGGTCTTGCCGAGGATCACCGCGCCGGCCTCGCGCAGGCGCCGCACCAGGAAGGCGTCTTCGGCCGGGCGGAATCCGGCCAGCGCCAGGGAACCGGCGGTGGTCGCCATCGGCGTGGCGTCGATGTTGTCCTTGAGCAGGATCGGGATGCCGTGCAGCGGGCCGCGCAGCTTGCCGGCGGCGCGCTCGGCGTCGAGCGTGGCCGCCTCGTTGCGGGCCAGCGGGTTGAGCGCGATGACCGAGTTCAGGGCCGGTCCGTTGCGGTCCAGCTCGACGATCCGCGCCAAATAGGACTGGACCAGCGCATGGCTGCTGGTCTCGCCGCGCTCCATCGCCGCTTGCAGTTCGGCGATCCCGGCCTCGGCGTAGGGGAAGGGTACGGCAGCGGGGGCCGCCGGCGCGGATGCCGGTGCCGCGGCCATGGCGGTGGCGGGCGGATCCACGCGGCGGCAGCCCGCTGTGCCCAGGCACAGGAGCGCCGCCATCAGCAATGCTGCCGGACGCATCAGGCGTTCCCCATGGCGGTCAGCCGGCAGGCTACGCGGGCCTGCCGGAGTTGGCAAACCGTCCGGACTGTCTTTTCGGCGCAGCCGGCGGCGCCAGGCGCGGCGATCAGGCCGCGCGCGAGGCGCGCTTGCGGTCGGTCTCGGAGCGGAACTTCTTGCGCAGGCGGATCGCCAGCGGAGTGACCTCGACCAGCTCGTCGTCGTCGATGAACTCCAGGGCCTGCTCCAGCGACAGCTTGATCGGCGGGATCAGGCCCTCGTCGTCGTCCTTGCCGGCGGCGCGGAAGTTGGTCAGCTGCTTGGCGCGCAATGCATTCACGGTCAGGTCGTTGTCCTTGGCGTGGATGCCGACGATCTGGCCTTCGTAGATTTCCTCGCCCGGCTCGATCATCAGCCGGCCGCGTTCCTGCATCGCGATCTGCGCGTAGGCCGGCGAGGGACCGGTGCCGTTGGAGATCAGCACGCCGTTCTGACGTTGGCCGATGGCGCCCTCGCTCTTGGGGCCGTAGTGGTCGAACACGTGGAACAGCAGGCCGGTGCCGGCGGTGAGGGTGCGGAACTCGGTCTGGAAGCCGATCAGGCCGCGCGCCGGGATCATGAATTCCATGCGCACCCGGCCCTTGCCGTCCGGCTCCATCGCCTGCAGCAGCGCCTTGCGCTCGCCCAGCCGGCCCATCACGCCGCCCTGGAACTGCTCGTCCAGGTCCACGACCAGCTGCTCGTACGGCTCCTGCTGGATGCCGTCGATCTCGCGGATGATGACTTCCGGGCGCGAGACGGCCAGTTCGTAGCCCTCGCGGCGCATGGTCTCGATCAGGATCGACAGATGCAACTCGCCGCGGCCGCTGACCTTGAACTTGTCCGCGTCCTCGGTGTCCTCGACCTTGAGCGCGACGTTGTGCTGGGTCTCGCGGATCAGGCGGTCGCGCAGCTGGCGGCTGGTGAGGAACTTGCCGCCGCTGCGGTCCTTGACCCCGGCGAAAGGCGAGTCATTGACCTGGAAAGTCATGCTGATGGTCGGCTCGTCCACGGTCAGCACCGGCAACTGCTCGGCGGCGGCCGGGTCGCAGAGGGTGTCGGAGATGCCCAGGCCTTCGATGCCGGAGATGGCGATGATGTCGCCGGCCTGCGCCTCCTTGACCTCGTGCCGCTCCAGGCCATGGAAGCCCAGCACCTGCAGCACCTTGCCGTTGCGCGACTTGCCCTCGCGGTCGACGATGCTCACCGTCATGTTGGTGCGGATCGTGCCGCGCTGCACCCGGCCCACGCCGATGATGCCGACGTAGTTGTTGTAGTCCAGCGAGGTGATGCGCATCTGGAACGGGCCTTCCAGGTCCACCGGCGGCGGCGCCACGTGCTGGACGATGGCCTCGAACAGCGGGGTCATGTCGCCCGAGCGCACGTCCTCGGTCAGCCCGGCGTAGCCGTTCAGGCCGGAGGCGTACACGACCTGGAAGTCGAGCTGCTCGTCGGTCGCGCCGAGGCGGTCGAACAGGTCGAAGGTCTGGTTGAGCACCCAGTCCGGGCGCGCGCCGGGGCGGTCGACCTTGTTGATCACCACGATCGGCTTGAAGCCCATCGCGAACGCCTTCTGGGTCACGAAGCGGGTCTGCGGCATCGGCCCGTCCATAGCGTCGACCAGGATCAGGACCGAGTCCACCATCGACAGCACGCGCTCGACCTCGCCGCCGAAGTCGGCGTGGCCGGGGGTGTCGACGATGTTGATCCGGTATTCCTCGCCCTCCGGCGAGGTCCAGCGGATCGCCGTGTTCTTGGAGAGGATGGTGATGCCACGCTCCTTCTCCAGGTCGTTGCTGTCCATCACCCGCTCGCCGATCTGCGCGCGTTCGCTGAAGGTGCCGGACTGCTTGAGCAGCTGGTCGACCAGGGTGGTCTTGCCATGGTCGACGTGGGCGACGATGGCGATGTTGCGGAGGTTCTGGATGGACATGCGAGTACGGGAAAGGGCCGCGACGGGGCGGCCGATGCGAAGGTGGGGAATGGTTCCCGATTATACGCTGCCGGAGCGTGCACGGCGATGACCCTGAACAAGGCGTTCACCGGGGCGCGGGGGCATCCTGACCCCATTCCCCAACCGAGGCACCCCGAATGATCCAGGAAGTTTCCGGCGACATCCTCCTGAGCCAGGCCCACGCCATCGCCCACGGCATCGCTCCCAACGACGATTTCCGCTCAGGCCTGGCGTTGGCCCTGCGCGAGCATTCCCCGGCGCTGTACAAGGATTTCCGCCACTACTGCCAGACCACCCACCCGTCCCCCGGCGCGTCCTGGACCTGGATGGGCGCCGACGGCCAGTACGTGGTGAACCTGTTCACCCAGGAGGGCGCCGATGGCCACCATGGCGGCAAGCCGGGCCGGGCGACCCTGCAGCACGTGCGCCACGCGCTCAAGGCGTTGCGCCAGGAGATCGAGAGGGAGGGCTTCCGCAGCGTGGCCCTGCCGCGCCTGGCCACCGGGGTGGGCGGACTGGAGTGGGACGAGGTCAAGCCGCTGCTGGTCGAGGCATTGGGCGACCTGGATCTGCCGGTGGTGGTCTACACGACCTTCCGCAAGGGCGAGCACGCCGCGGAGAAGCTCTGAGCGCGGGCGGGAGCGGGTCGTCGCCCTGCCGGCGCCGTGCTACGGTGGCGGCCCGTTCCCGCCAGTGAGTGACTTCGCGATGTCCCTGACCGCCATCTTCGATACCGCCCGCGGCCCGATCCGGGTCGAGTTGCTGCCCGACCAGGCGCCGCTGACCGTGGCCAACTTCGTCAACCTGGCCAGGCACGGGTTCTACGACGGGCTGGACTTCCACCGCGTCATCCCCGATTTCATGATCCAGGGCGGTTGTCCCGAAGGCTCCGGCCGCGGCGGCCCGGGCTACCGCTTCGAGGACGAGACCGGCAATGGCGTGCGCCACGAGCGCGGGGTGTTGTCGATGGCCAACGCCGGCCCGAACACCAACGGCAGCCAGTTCTTCATCACCCACGTCGCCACCCCGTGGCTGGACGGCAAGCACACCGTGTTCGGCAAGGTGGTCGAGGGCCTGGACGTGGTCGATGCCATCGCCCAGGGCGATGCGATCAATTCGGTGAAGATCGAAGGCGATGCCGAGGCGGCGCTGGCGGCGCGGGCCGACCGCGTCGCCGAGTGGAGCCGTTACCTCAGCGCCTGACGGTCCGCGGATCGCGCGGCTGTGGCCGCGCATCCGGGACGGGTGGCCGTGGTCCCCATGATAAAATCACGGGCTCCGCGACTACCGGGCCCCTGACGGCCGACACCATGCGCATCCTGGGCTTCCTGCTGCTCCTGGGTCTGGCCGGCGGTCTCTACGCCGGGTGGTCGAGGGGCCGGCCACCGGAACTGCACCCGGATGACCCGCGGGTGGCCACCGGCGAGGCCGGGATCGTGATGCTGGCCGCCGAATGGTGCGGCTACTGCCGCAAGCAGCAGGGCGACTTCGAGCGCGCCGGGGTCCGTTACCGGGTACTCGACATCGACCAGGAGGACGGTGGCCGGGCGATGCGCGCCCTCGGCGCGCGCGGCGTGCCGGTGACCATCGTCGGCCAGCACGTGGTCCGTGGCTACGACACGGCCGCATTGGACCAAAGACTGACACCGCTGGGCTACCACGTCTATTAACCTGCGCGGCGCCATCGCCGCCGCGCAGGCCCGTGCCACGCACTCCCCACCGCACCACCGACCGAAGGATCCCCCACCGATGAAGACCCCCGTTCGAGTTGCCGTCACCGGCGCCGCCGGCCAGATCGGCTACGCCCTGCTGTTCCGCATCGCCTCCGGCGAAATGCTGGGCAAGGACCAGCCCGTGATCCTGCAACTGCTGGAGCTGCCGCTGGACAAGGCCCAGGCCGCGCTCAAGGGCGTGATCATGGAGCTGGAGGACTGCGCGTTCCCGCTGCTGGCCGGCATCGTCGGCACCGACGACCCGGAAGTGGCGTTCAAGGACGCCGACATCGCCCTGCTGGTCGGCGCGCGCCCGCGCGGCCCGGGCATGGAGCGCAAGGATCTCCTGCTTGAGAATGCCAAGATCTTCACCGCCCAGGGTGCGGCGCTGAACAAGGTCGCCTCGCGCGACGTCAAGGTGCTGGTGGTCGGCAACCCGGCCAATACCAACGCCTACATCGCGATGAAGTCCGCGCCGGACCTGAAGCCGGAGAATTTCACCGCGATGCTGCGCCTGGACCACAATCGCGCGCTGAGCCAGCTGTCCGGCAAGGCCGGCGTGGCGGTGGGCGACATCGAGAAGCTGGTGGTGTGGGGCAACCACAGTCCCACCATGTATCCGGACTATCGCTTCGCCACCGTCGGCGGCGCATCGTTGAAGGACAAGATCAACGACGCGGACTGGAATGCCAACGAATTCATCCCGAAGGTGGGCAAGCGCGGCGCGGCGATCATCGAGGCGCGCGGTTTGTCCTCGGCCGCCTCGGCCGCCAATGCCGCCATCGACCATGTCCGCGACTGGGTGCAGGGCAGCCACGGCAAGTGGGTGACGATGGGCATTCCGTCCGATGGCTCCTACGGCATCCCGGAAGGGGTGATCTTCGGTTTCCCGGTGACCACCGAGAACGGCAAGTACACCCTGGTCCGCGACCTTCCGATCGACGCCTTCAGCCAGGCCGCGATCGACAAGACCCTGGCCGAGCTGGAAGAAGAGCGCAGCGGCGTGTCCCACCTGCTCTGATCGCCACGGCGAGCGCCTCGCGATACCCCGGGGCGGCTTCGGCCGCCCTGTTTTCTTTGGCTGTCCGCAAAGTGCCTTCCGCCTCCGGGTAGGCCCGCGCGCCGCCGTGCCCGGGAGCAAGACCGGTGCTCTTGCCGTCGGGAACGAAGGGGGCATGACCGATGGCACATATGGCCTGCCAAGGCGGAAAATGGCTGTTTTGCCGTGCTAAGTTCCGCTCTCCTCCAATTGCGGGCAAGGTGCGGCATGCGCATGACGTGGCGGATTCTGGGAGTCTCGATGCTGGCCGGCGGCGCGGTTGCGCTGCAGGCGCAGGCGGCCGAGGGTGGGTACAGGCAGCCGCCCGAGCCGCTGCTCGGCGTGTTGCGCGCGCCGCTCAACCCGTCGCCTGCGATCGACCCGACCGGCAACCGCGCGCTGCTGGTGCGGCAGTCGCTGTACCCGCCGATCGAGCGTGTCGCCGAGCCCTACCTGAAGCTGGCCGGCGTGCGCGTGGAGCCGCGCAACCACAGCCGCCACGACCGTTCCAACGGCTACGGCATCCGCACCTGCCTGGACGGTTTCAGCCTGCTCGACCTGGCCAGTGGCCGGGAGACCCCGGTGCAACTGCCCGCGGGCGCGTGCCCGGGCATGCCCGGCTGGTCGCCCGATGGCCAGCGTTTCGTGTTCGACAACACCACCGACCGCGGCGTGGAGCTGTGGGTCGGCAATGCCAGCGACGGCAGCGTGCGCCGGATCGAAGGCGCGCGCCTGAACACCATCCTCGGCGGCAGCGTGCAATGGCTGGGCGGCAAGCGCGAATTGCTGGTCACCCTGGTACCCGCCGATCTCGGCCCGGTGCCGCAGAAGGCCGCGGTGCCGCCCGGCCCGGAAATGAAGGAGGCCATCGACGGCAAGGGCGAGAGCAGCACCTACGAGGCGCGTGACACGCTTTCCAGTCCGGAGGACGAAGCGCTGTTCGACCACTTCGCCATTTCCCAGCTGGCCACCGTGGACCTGGCTTCCGGCAAGGTATCCAGGATCGGCAAGCCGGCGGTGTACGCCGACGTCGATGCCGCGCCCGATGGCCGCCACGTGCTGGTGCAGGTGCTCAAGCGGCCGTATTCCTACGTCACCACCTACGGCCGTTTCGGCCATGACATGCAGGTGCTCGACCTGGCCGACGGCAGCATGCGCACGCTCGCCAGCCTGCCGGTGGCCGATCGGGTGCCGGTGCGCGGCGTGCCGACCGGGCCGCGCAGTTTCGCCTGGCGCGCGAACCAGCCGGCCACGCTCATCTGGGCCGAGGCCCTGGACGGCGGCGACTGGAAGGCCGAGGTGCCGGCGCGCGACAAGCTGCTGACCCTGGCCGCGCCGTTCACCGCCGAGCCGAACGAGTTCGCGCGCACGAAGCAGCGCTATGCCGGCCTGGCCTGGTTCGAGGACGGCGGCCGTGCGCTGCTGTACGAATACGACGCCAATCGCAATTGGCGCACGACCACGTTGCTGGACGCCGATCGCCCCGGCGACACGGGCCGGGTGCTGTGGGACCTGTCCACCGACGAGCTGTACGCCGACCCCGGTACGCCGCAATTCCGGGTGCTGGCCAATGGCGCATGGGTGTTGCGCGAGGTGGGCGGCGCGCTGTTCCTCAACGGAGACGGTGCCTCCCCGCAGGGCGATCGTCCGTTCCTGGACCGCTACGACCTCGCCAGCGGGCAGTCCCGGCGCCTGTTCCGCAGCGATGCCGCCGCCTATGAACGTGCGGTGGGCTTCGCCGGTGGCGACACCGGCACGTTGCTGACCTGGCACCAGTCGCCGGTCGATCCGCCCAACTTGTTCCTGCGCACCCTGGGCCAGGCACAGGCCGATGTCGCGGAAGGGGAGGCCGTCTATGCGTCCACCCCGGTCGCATTGACTCACTTCCCCGATCCGGCACCGCTGGTGCGCGGAGTGAACAAGCGCCTGGTCAAGTACCGGCGCAAGGACGGGGTGGAACTGTCGTTCACCCTGTATACGCCGCCTGGCTACCGGGAAGGCACGCGCATCCCCGCGATTCTCTACGCCTATCCGGCCGACTACGCCGACCCGTCCAAGGCCGGCCAGGTCAGCGGCTCGGAGCAGACCTTCACCCGCCTGAGCAACTACCGCCTGCTGCTGCTGGCCGGCTACGCGATCATCGACAACGCCTCGTTCCCGATCGTCGGCGATCCGAAGACCGCGTACGACACCTACCTGGAGCAACTGGTCGACAACGCGCAGGCCGCGGTGGACAAGGCGGTGGCATTGGGTGTGGTCGATCCGCAACGGATCGGCGTGACCGGGCACAGCCACGGTGCGCTGATGACCGCCAACCTGCTCGCGCACACCGACCTGTTCCGCGCCGGCGTGGCCTCCAGCGGCGGCTACAACAAGACCCTCACCCCGTTCGGCTTCCAGAACGAACGGCGTTCATTCTGGGACGCGCGCGAGGTGTACGACCAGGCCTCGGCGTTCTTCCATGCCGACAAGATCAACGAGCCGTTGCTGATCGTGCACGGCAGCGACGACGCCAATCCCGGCACCGAGCCGACCCAGTCGCCGCGGTTGTTCCAGGCCATCCGCGGCAACGGCGGCACGACCCGCCTGGTGATGCTGCCGTTCGAGCCGCACTGGTACACCGCGCAGGAGTCCAACGAGCACTTCGTCGCCGAGATGCTGGCCTGGTTCGACCGTTACGTGAAGAACGCGCCGCCGGCCGCGAAAGGCGCCGCCCGCTGACCCCCCGGGGGGGGCGGGTTGATCGGATCGATCAACCTGTCGTCCAGCGAAAGGCCGGGGAAACCCGGCCTTTCGCCGTTCCGGAGGCTGCTTTTCGACCAAGGTCGCAGGGTCCGGGGCGGGAGGCGGGTCTATGCTCGATCCAGCCCTCGGAGGGGAGTGATGCCATGCGTTACGAAGACTTCTATCGCCGTTCGATCGAGCAGCCCGAAGCATTCTGGGCCGAGGCGGCCAACGCCATCGAGTGGCAGCAGCCGCCGGGCAAGATCCTGGAGTACGACCAGCCCCCGTTCCGGCGCTGGTTCGCCGGCGGCACCACCAACCTGTGCCACAACGCGGTGGACCGGCACCTGGCCGAGCGCGGCGACCAGCTCGCCCTGGTCGGCTGGTCCAGCGAGACCGACAGCGTGCGCGAGCTGACCTTCCGCCAGCTGCACCGCGAGGTGAACGCGTTCGCAGCCGCACTGTGCTCGCTGGGCGTGGAGAAGGGCGACCGGGTGGTGGTCTACATGCCGCACACGGTGGATGCGGCCATCGCCATGCTGGCTTGCGCGCGCATCGGCGCGGTGCACTCGGTGGTGTTCGGCGGCTTCGCCGCGCACAACCTGGCCCTGCGCATCGACGACGCCAGGCCCAAGCTGCTGGTCTGCGCCGACTGCGGCCTGCGCGGCGGCAAGGTGATCCCGTTCAAGCCGATGGTCGACGAGGCGCTGGCGCAATGCGCACACCCGCCGGTGCACGTGCTGGTGGTCAACCGCAACCTGGCCGGCGAGCTGCCGATGCAGCCAGGGCGCGACGTCGAGTACGGCCCGCTGCGCGAAATCCACGCCGATGCCGAAGTGCCGGTGGAATGGCTCGAATCCAACGAGCCCAGCTACATCCTCTACACCTCCGGCACCACCGGCAAGCCCAAGGGCGTGCAGCGCGACGTCGGCGGCTACGCGGTGGCACTTGCGTTGTCGATGTGGTCGATCTACGACATCCGTCCCGGCCAGGTGTTCTTCTCCACCTCCGACATCGGCTGGGTGGTGGGCCATTCCTACAACGTCTACGGCCCGCTGATCGCCGGTGCGACCTCGATCCTGTACGAAGGCCTGCCGACCGCACCCGACGCCGGCATCTGGTGGCGCATCTGCGAACGCTACGGCGTGCGCACCATGTTCTCCTCGCCCACCGCCGTGCGCGTGCTGAAGAAGCAGGACCCGGCGTGGCTCACCCGCTACGACCTGTCGCAGCTGCAATATCTGTTCCTGGCCGGCGAGCCGCTGGACGAGCCGACCGCCGAGTGGATCACCGGCGCGCTGGGCAAGACCGTGATCGACAACTACTGGCAGACCGAGACCGGCTGGCCGGTGCTGAGCCTGATGCCGGGGGTGGAGATGAAGCCGGTCAAGCTCGGCTCGCCGGGCCTGCCGGCGCCGGGCTACCGGCTGCGGGTGATCGACGAGAACACCGGCCTGGACGTGGGCCCGGGCGAGAAGGGCGTGCTGGCGATCCAGCCGCCGCTGCCGCCGGGTTGCCTGACCACGGTGTGGGGCAACGACGAGCGCTTCATCGCCAGCTACTACAGCCACTTCAAGGAATTGCTGTACAGCTCGCTGGACTGGGCGATCCGCGACGAGGATGGATACGCCTTCATCCTCGGCCGCACCGACGACGTGATCAACGTCGCCGGCCACCGCCTGGGCACGCGCGAGATCGAGGAATCGGTGTCCAGCCATCCGCTGGTGGCCGAGGCGGCGGTGATCGGCGTGCACGACGAGCTCAAGGGCCAGGTGCCGGTGGTGTTCGCCACGCTCAAGAGCGGCGACGGCGATTCGGCCGAGACCGCGGCGCAGATGATGCGCACCGTGACCGACCAACTTGGCGCGGTGGCGCGGCCCTCGCGGGTGTATGTGGTCAACGCGCTGCCGAAGACCCGCTCGGGCAAGCTGCTGCGGCGTTCGCTGCAGGCCCTGGCCGAACAGCGCGATCCGGGCGACCTGTCCACCCTGGACGACCCCAACGCGCTGGATGAAGTGAAACGCGCGCTGGAGCGCGGCGCCGACGCGGGGAGTTGAAGCGGCGATTCAGCGGCCGGGGCCGGGCAGCGGCCTGGCCGGGTCCAGGTCGTGCACCAGCGTCCATACCACGTCGCGGCCTTCCGGGTCGCGGCTGAGGTGGAAGCAGGCCGGTGCGTCGACCGCTATCGGGCATGGCGCGCCGGAGCCGTCGCTGGCCGGCACGATGAACAGCCCGGTGGCGTCGAAGACCTTGCGCGCGTTCTCGCCGGCCAGGTCGCCGATGTCCTCGATCGTGCCGCCCTGCCAGGTCAGCGGCTGGCGGAACTCGAGCAGCAGGTCGACCCGTGCCTGCGGTTGCCCGGGAATGGCCAGGGTGGCGCCATCGATGCGCAGGTCCGGCCAGGGCCTGGCGTTCTCGGGCAGATCGCGGTACAGCGCGTGCGGCGTGCCGGCATGGCTGCGGCTGGCGATGGAGTCCAGCGCGGCGAGCATGCCCAGGAAGTACAGCTTGCGGAGTTGCTGCTTCTGCGGATCGCCCTCGATGCCGCCGGCCTCGATCAGCACCGTGCTGGTGCCCCATTGCGCGGTCAGGTCGCCGAAGGCGCGCGGGTTGAAGGTCTCGTCCCAGCGCGCGATGTGGCCGTTGATATACGGATCCAGCGCGATGCGGATGGTCGCGGCCACCTCGATCGCCCGTGCCCGCGCGGCATCTACCTCGTTGGCGGCATTGTGGGGCGGCGCGAGCAGGGCGATGGCGGTCTGGCGCGCGGAGTCGCCCACCCGGTAGCCGGGGTTCTGGTCGTGCAGGTTGAAGCCGTATGCCGGCCGTATCCGGTCGTGCAGGCTCTTCAGTGCGCGACCCTCCGGCGTGGCCAGCATGCGTGCGTCGCGGTTGATGTCCACGCCCTGCGCGTTGCGCCGCTGGAAGCGCGCGGCGCCGTCCGGATTGAGCATCGGCAGGAAGTGCAGGGTGGTGTTCGCATGCAGGCGCTTCACCAGCGGGTGCTGCGGATGCTCGCCGAGAAAACGGAACAGATCGGCCAGCGCCATCGTGCCCGTGCTTTCGTCGCCGTGCATCTGCGACCACAGCAGGATCTGGATCTTGCCCTTGCCCCAGCGTGCATGCCGCAGCGGTCGGCCCTCCGCGCTGCGGCCGATGTCTTCCATCCGGAAACCGGCCTTGCGATCGAGCAGGGGCGTGGCGACCTGCCACCACTGGTCGGGACCGAAGTCGCGCCGGTCCAGGCCGGGCGCGCGCACCTGGCCGTACATCGCGTCCACTTCGGGCAGCCATGCCGGGGGCGGCGGGACCGGGGTGGAATCGATGGGGGGCAAGACGGTCGTCGCCTGCGCGGGGGTGGGTGCGGGGAATACTAAGGCGAGCGACAGGAGCAGGGCGAGTGCGAGGGTCTTGGGCATCGTCGTGCAGGGCCGGAGTCGGGACGGGACAGCGTGGTTCCGGCCGGAGCGGGTGTCAAACCGGATGCTTCGGTGCGTCCCGTGCCGACGGGAAAGCGTCGGTCCCGGCCGCGGCCGTTGTTCCTCGCGCCGATCCATGGCGGATCAGTCGTGCGCGACGTCCGCGTCGGCCTCGGGTTGCAGGCCGGTGTAGCTGGCGCGTGGTCGGATCAGCCGGCCCTGGGCCTGCTGTTCCAGCGCGTGCGCCAGCCAGCCGGCGAGGCGGCCGGCGGCGAACATCGACAGCGCCGGAGCGGCCGGCAGGCCGTGCGCCAGGCAGATCGCGGCGAGCATGAAGTCCACGTTCGGGCGCCGACCGGAAGCGGATTCGGCGGCCGCGATCACCGCTTCCAGCCGCCGCATCGCCCCGGCATCGACCGGCGTGGCGCGCAGCATTTCCAGCAGCGTGGCCGCGCGCGGATCGCCATCCGGGTACAGCGCGTGGCCGAAGCCGGGCAGGTCCTCGCCGCGCTGCCAACGGGTGGCGACGAAGCGCCGGATGTCGCGCGCACCGCCCGCGTCCTCGACCAGCGCATACGCGCGCGCCGTGGCACCGCCGTGGCGCGGCCCGGACAGTGCGGCCAGTCCCGCGCACACCGTCGCGTGCAGGTGGGCGCCGGTGGAGGCGACCACCCGCGCGGCGAAGGCCGACACATTGAGTTCGTGGTCCGCGCACAGCACCAGCGCCGCGCGCACCAGTTCGGCGAAGCTTGCGTCCCCGGGCCGCCAGGCCTCGCCCAGCAGCCGGTGCACCGGCCCCGCCGGCCGCCGCGCCACCAGCGGCGCCGCGTTCTGCCGCAGCAGCGTCGCCGCCACGGCGCGCCGGGTCGGCTGGTCGGCCTGGAAGGAATGCGGTACATGCAGGGCCAGCAGCGGGATCGCCGCCATCGCCCGGCTCAGCGGCGGCAGTTCCTCGTCGCCGGCCAGCGGCGCGATCCGCGTCGGCCAATCGCCCGGCGGATCGGCGAACGGGTCCTGGCTGCCGCAGTCCCACAGCAGGCGGGCGATGTCCTCCAGCGTGGCCCCGGCCTGGGCCGCGGCTACCGCCGAACGACCACGGTAGTAGGGGCCGTCGGGCCGGATCAGCGAGATCCGCGTCTCCAGCACCGGCAGGCCGCGGTCCAGGCTCTGCGCCGCGCCGCGCGCCGGCCCGCGGCCCAGGCGCTTGCGCTGGGCCAGCCGCTCCACGTCCTGGCGCCGATAGACCCGGCTGCGGTGGTCGCGCCCCGGGCGCGATTCCAGCAGCCCACGACTCACGTAGGCGTACAGGGTGGCCGCGCTGATGCCGAGGATGCGGCAGGCTTCGGCAGCCGGGATCAGGTCGCTGTCCATCCGGAATCATTGATTGAAACGATCAAGATTGATCAACGGATGACAGGGTGCCACATTGGCATCATTGCGTGCACTCCCGCGCGCCGAGGGAACGAATCGATGGCCAATACCGCTTCCGCCGGTGCACCCGCTTCTCCAGGAGGGAAGTTCCGCGCCGCCCTGATCGCCGAGTCGCCACTGCAGGTGATCGGCGCGATCAACGCCAACCACGCCCTGCTGGCGAAGCGCGCCGGCTATCGCGCGATCTACCTGTCCGGTGGCGGCGTGGCCGCCGGTTCGCTGGGCCTGCCGGACCTGGGCATCAATACGCTCGAGGACGTGCTGGTCGACACCCGCCGGATCACCGACGTGTGCGACCTGCCGCTGCTGGTGGACATCGACACCGGCTTCGGTCCGTCGGCGTTCAACATCGCGCGCACGGTCAAGTCGCTGATCAAGGCCGGTGCGGCGGCGTGCCACATCGAGGACCAGGTCGGCGCCAAGCGCTGCGGCCATCGTCCGGGCAAGGAGATCGTGTCGCAGGCGGAAATGGTGGATCGGGTGAAGGCCGCCGCCGATGCCAAGACCGATCCGGATTTCTTCCTGATCGCGCGCACCGACGCGATCCAGGTCGATGGGGTGGACGCCGCCATCGAGCGCGCCATCGCCTGCGTGGCGGCAGGCGCCGACGGCATCTTCGCCGAGGCCGCCTACGACCTGGGCACCTACCGCCGCTTCGTCGACGCGGTGAAGGTGCCGGTGCTGGCCAACATCACCGAGTTCGGCGCCACGCCGCTGTTCTCGCGCGAGGAGCTGGCTTCGGCGGGCGTGGCCATCCAGCTGTATCCGCTGTCGGCGTTCCGTGCGGCCAACAAGGCCGCCGAGGCTGTCTATGTCGCGGTCCGCCGCGATGGTCACCAGCGCAACGTGGTCGATGCGATGCAGACCCGCGAGGAGCTGTACGAGCGCATCGGCTACCACGCTTTCGAACAGAGCCTCGATGCGCTGTTCGCTTCCAAGAAATCCTGATCGGGAGAGTCCCAGCATGAGCAGCACCGATACCGCCACTCCGGGCTTCAAGCCGAAGAAATCCGTCGCCCTGTCCGGCACCGCCGCGGGCAACACCGCACTGTGCACGGTCGGCCGCACCGGCAACGACCTGGCTTATCGCGGCTACGACATCCTCGACCTGGCCACCACCAGCGAGTACGAGGAGATTGCCTGCCTGCTGGTGCATGGCAAGCTGCCCAACCGCGCCGAGCTGGCCGCGTACAAGACCAGGCTGAAATCGCTGCGCGGGCTGCCGGCCGCGGTGAAGGCGGCGCTGGAGCAGCTGCCGCCTTCGACCCATCCGATGGACGTGATGCGCACCGGGGTGTCGGTGCTGGGTTGCGTCAAGCCGGAGAAGGACGACCACAACCACCCGGGTGCGCGCGACATCGCCGACAAGCTGATGGCCTGCATGGGTTCGATGCTGCTGTACTGGTACCACTACGCCTACAACGGCAAGCGGATCGAGGTGGAGACCGACGACGACTCCATCGGCGGTCACTTCCTGCACCTGCTGCACGGCGAAAAGCCGAAGGCCAGCTGGGTACGCGCGATGCACACCTCGCTGATCCTGTACGCCGAGCACGAGTTCAACGCCTCGACCTTCACCTGCAGGGTGATCGCGGGCACCGGCTCGGACATGTACTCGGCGATCTGCGGCGGCATCGGCGCGCTGCGCGGTCCCAAGCATGGCGGCGCCAACGAAGTCGCGTTCGAGATCCAGAAGCGCTACGACAGTCCCGACGAGGCCGAGGCGGACATCCGGGCGCGGGTGGAGCGCAAGGAGGTGGTGATCGGCTTCGGGCATCCGGTGTACACGGTGTCCGATCCGCGCAACAAGGTCATCAAGCAGGTGGCGAAGGACCTGTCCGGCGAGGCGGGCGACACCCGGATGTACGACATCGCCGAGCGGCTGGAGTCGGTGATGTGGGAAGTCAAGAAGATGTTCCCGAACCTGGACTGGTTCAGTGCTGTCAGCTACCACATGATGGGCGTGCCGACGGACATGTTCACGCCGCTGTTCGTGATCTCGCGCACCTCCGGGTGGAGCGCGCACGTGATCGAGCAGCGCATCGACGGCAAGATCATCCGGCCGAGCGCGAACTACACCGGGCCGGAGGATCGGGTTTTCGTGCCGATCGACAAGCGCGGCTGATCATTCGGGAAAGCAGGGGTTCCCGGCTTCGGCCGGGGGCCGTCGCTGCGCGGGGATCGCGTTCGCCGCGTAGTTGCGCTATCCCTGCTCCAATGCGCGGGCGCGGCACATCCCTGTGCCGCTCGAACGCGATCCCCGCGCAGCGACGTCCTTTGCGAGCGTCGCGATTCCTGCGTCTGTCGGCAGTTGTGCCTCTGGCCGATCAGGCCAGGCCTTCGGCCTTCAGCGCGCGCAGCACACCGGCGTCGGCATCCATGCGGGCCTTGAAGGCGGCCAGGGCGTCCAGGCCGGACAGGTCGATGCCGAGCAGGCCGGCCCAGCGCACGGTTATGTAGAGATAGGGATCGGCGAAGCTGCGGAAGCCGGCCAGCCACTCCCGGCCTTGCAACTGCCGGTTCGCGCTTTCCATCACGCCGCGCACGCGCTTGCGGGCCGCGGCCTTGACCGCGTCGTGCTGGGCCGGGTCCTCGACGAACTTGCCGGGCGCGAACAGCGGGGTGAACGCCGGGTGCACGTCGGAGTTGACGAACGACAGCCAGCGGGTGGCCTCGGCGCGCTGGCGCGCGCTGCCGTCGCCGGCCAGGCCGGCGGCCGGGAAGGCGTCGGCGACGTAGCCGGCGATGGCCGCGTTCTGGGCCAGGACGAAATCGCCGTCGACCAATACCGGCACCGAGCCGGCCGGGTTCAGGGCGAGGAATTCGGCGGACTTCATGAACGCGGCATCGACCACCTGGACGTCGAACGGCTGGCCGGTCCAGCACAGGTCGATGTGGATGGCGGTGGAGCAGGCGCCGGGTTTGGTGTAGAGCTTCATGCGGTGGGTCCTCGGGCACGGGGAAGAGACAGGCCCGCGATTATCGCGGGCCTGTCGTTCGCTGTGCGTGTCGGTGCCGCAACGCTGCGTCGCGGGGGCATGGCCCTCGCGGCTGCCGCCGGCTCAGGTACGCGGCTTGAGCCGCTGCACCCGGTAGAAGGTATGGTCGCCGATGGTCGCCACCTGGTAGGCGTTGTTCCAGCTCGGGCTGGCGATGGCATGGGCGGCGAAGTGGCTGGCGCCGGGAACGATCTCGCGGCGCTGGCCGACCGGCAGGGCCCAGTTGCGCTCGGCGCGCAGGGCCACGTCGACCGAACGGTCCCAGGCCTTCATGTTGGCCAACTGGGTGTTGGGCGAGACGATGGTGGGGGCGAACTGCTTGCGCGCGGTGACCACGTCGCACATGGAGTCGCCCCACAGGCCGCTGTCGCGGCGACGCAGGGCCACCTCGGCGACCGCCTCCTGGCCGCGCAGGCTCTGGTCGCGGGCTTCCAGGTACACGGTGGTGCTCAGGCACAGCGAGTCGGCGGCCGGCTGCGGCAGGAGCTGCGACAGCCAGAGAATCCAGGCCAGTTTCATGTTTCTCCTTGCTCCGTCTGCGCGGCACTCCGCCTCCGTCCCGGTATGGGAAGGGCGGTGGCGCCGCGGGGCGTCATGGGGAGGCGGCCGGATGTCCACGGGCCGCCCGGTCGCCGGCGAATCTGGTGGGCCGGCGGAGACCCGCCAAGAAGGGGCGGGCCGGAAGTTGGCGCGCAAGATAGGGGCCGGTTTCCGAACTTGGACTGAATGCGGTCGCTTGACAGGAGGGCCGGCGGCTGGGTCGGAATTCGTGACCGCCGGCAGGTTTTCCTCGCGTATTCAGCAACTTCCCGCCACAGGCGGTCGGGCTCCCGGCCGTCTCAGAGGGCCGCCGCCAGCCGGCTGCCTTGGTCGATGGCGCGCTTGGCATCCAGTTCTGCGGCCACGTCGGCGCCGCCGATCAAGTGCATCGGCGCCGTCACGCCGGCGGCCCACAGTGCGTCGTGCAGCTCGCGTCGCGGTTCCTGCCCGGCGCAGACCACGACCGTATCGACGGGCAGGAGCCGCTCGGCGCCGGCCACGCGGATGCGCAGGCCGGGGTCGTGCATGCCCAGGTATTCGACTCCGCCGAGCATTTCCACGCCCTTGGCCTTGAGCGTGGCGCGGTGGATCCAGCCGGTGGTCCTGCCCAGCCGTGCGCCGGGCCGGCCGGGGCTGCGCTGCAGCAGCCAGACCGCGCGCGCGGGCGGTTCGGGCCGGGGCGGGACCAGTCCACCGCGGCCGTCGCCCGCGAAGTCCACCCCCCATTCGGCGCGCCAGCGCCCCGGATCCAGGCTGGGCGAGGGGCCCTCCTGGACCAGGAACTCGGCCACGTCGAAGCCGATGCCGCCGGCGCCGATGACGGCCACGCGCCGTCCGGCTTCGACCTGGCCACGGAGTATGTCCAGGTAGCCGCACACCTTCGGGTGGTCCGCGCCCGGGAAGCCGGCGCGGCGCGGCACGACGCCGGTGGCGAGCACGATCGCGTCGAACCCCGCCAGCTGCGCCGGGCCGGCCAGGGTGCCCAGGCGCAGGGCCACGCCGGTTTCGGCGAGCCGTTCGCCGAAGTAACGCAGGGTCTCGTGGAATTCCTCCTTGCCCGGAATGCGCTTGGCCAGGTTGAACTGGCCGCCGATCTCCGCGGCCGCGTCGAACAGGGTCACCGCATGCCCGCGCTGCGCGGCCACCGTGGCGCAGGCCAGCCCGGCCGGGCCGGCGCCGACCACCGCGATCCGCTTCGGCGCGGCGGCCGGCAGGTAGTTGAGCTCGGTCTCGGCCACCGCGCGCGGGTTGACCAGGCAACTGGCGAGCTTGTTGTCGAAGACGTGGTCCAGGCAGGCCTGGTTGCAGGCGATGCAGGTATTGATCGCGCGCGCGCGGCCGGCACGGGCCTTGTTCGGCCATTCCGGGTCGGCCAGCAGCGGCCGCGCCAGCGAGACCAGGTCGGCCTGGCCGCCGGCGAGGATTGCCTCGGCCACGTCCGGCATGTTGATCCGGTTCACCGCCACCAGGGGCACGGTGACGTGCGGCTTCAGCCGTGCGGTGATCCCGGCGAAGGCGCCGCGCGGCACCGAGGTGGCGATCGTCGGCACCCGCGACTCGTGCCAGCCGATGCCGGAGTTGATGAGCGTCGCCCCGGCCGCCTCCACCGCCCGGGCCTGGGCCACGATTTCGTCCCAGGCGTTGCCGTCTTCGACCAGGTCCAGCAGCGAGAGCCGGTAGATGATGATGAAGTCCGGGCCGCAGGCCTCGCGCACCCGGCGCACGATCTCCACCGCGAAGCGCATGCGCCGGGCGGCATCACCCCCCCAGGCGTCATCGCGGCGGTTGCTGCGCGGCGCGGTGAACTGGTTGATCAGGTAGCCTTCCGAGCCCATCACCTCCACGCCGTCGTAGCCGGCCTCGCGGGCGCGGGCGGCGGCACTGGCGAAGGCGGCCACCTGCCGCTCCACCCCACGCGCGGACAGCGCGCGCGGGGTGAACGGGTTGATCGGCGCCTTCAGCTTCGACGGGGCGACCTGCAAGGGGTGGTAGGCATAGCGGCCCGCGTGCAGCAGCTGCAGGCAGATCTTCGCCCCATGTTCGTGCACGGCGCGGACGACGTGCCGGTGCGGCGCAATCTCCCAGGGCCAGGACAGCTTGCCGCCGAACGGTTTGAGCCAGCCGACCAGGTTCGGGGCGAAGCCGCCGGTGACGATCAGTCCGGCGCCGCCGGCGGCGCGCTCTGCGAAGTAGGCCGCCAGCTTGGGGAAATCACGGCCGCGGTCTTCCAGGCCGGTGTGCATCGAGCCCATCAACACCCGGTTGCGCAGGCGGGTGAAGCCCAGGTCCAGCGGCGCGAACAGGTGCGGATAGGGGGTGGCGGAAGCGACTGCGGCGGCTGGCGTCATCGGCGAATACGCTGGCGTACGGATGGCGCATGGTCCCGCCAAACGCCGGCTGCGGCAAGCGCCGCGGGATCCCGGCCGGGGTGGTCGATGGTGTCGCTGCGGCCTATGGCCAGCCGACCAGCGCCAGCTTGCCCACGGTACCGCCCGATTCCATCCGCCGGTGCGCCTCGCGCAGGGTCGCCGCATCGATCGGACCGAGCACCTCGCTGAGGGTAGTGCGCAGTTCGCCGGCCTCCACCAGGCTGCCGACCCGGGCCAGGATCCGGTGGTGGCGGATCATGTCGGGGGTGCGGAAACGCGGCCGGGCGAACATGAATTCCCAGTGGATGCCAATGCACTTGGCCTTGTAGGGGTCGCCGATGCGCAGCGGGCCGGTCGGCTCCACGATCAGGCCGACGTGTCCCTGCGGCGCCAGCAATTCGCCCAGCGCGTCCCAGTAGCGGTCGGTATCGGCCAGGTTCACGGCCGCGTCCACGCTGTCGAAGCCCAGCGCCTGCAGTTGCGGCGCCAGCGGCTGGCGGTGGTCGACCACGTGATGGGCGCCCATCCGCAGGCACCAATCCCGGGTCTGCGGCCGCGAGGCGCTGGCGATGACGGTGAAGCCGGCATGGCGGGCCAGCTGGATCGCGATCGAGCCGACCCCGCCGGCGCCGGCGATCACCAGCAGGCTGCGCGCATTGTCCTCGGCGTCGAAGTCGTAGGGCATGCGTTCGAACAGCAGTTCCCAGGCGGTGATCGTGGTCAGCGGCAGGGCCGCGGCCTCGGCGAAGTCCAGGGTGGTCGGCTTGGGGCCGGCCAGGCGTTCGTCCACCAGGTGGTATTGCGCGTTGCAGCCGGGACGGGTGACATCGCCGGCGTAGTAGACCTCGTCGCCCGGCTGGAACAGTTCCACCTCCGCGCCCACCGCCTCGACCACCCCGGCCGCGTCGAAGCCCAGGATCCGCGGCGGGTCCAGCGCCGCCGGGGCGCCGGGCCTGGGGGCGCGCAGCTTGGCGTCCACCGGATTGACCGATACCGCCTCGATCCTCACCCGCAGGTCGCGGGGACCGGGCCGGGGGCGGGGCAGCACCAGATCCTGCAGCGCCTCGGTTTCCCCGATGGGCAGGTGGCGGGAGAAGGCGACGGCTTTCATCTCGTGGGCCATGGGGGGATCCTGGCGGCGGGCAGTTCCGAGTATGCCGGTCGAACCGGGGCAGAGGGCGCTTGGCGGCGGGGAGCGCCCCGAAGCGATCCGTTCCCGGGAGTCCCGCGACCCGGGTGGGCCGACTCTGGTTGAGGTATCCCGCCGTTGCTATGGTTGGACAATCGGCATATGTTATGGTACCGTTAACACTGTCTTCACCTGGCTCCGTCTAGGCTTTCGCCTGAAGACGCGCGACGCGGCCGTAAGAAGCTGCCGGGATTCCGTTAAGCTAGTGCAAGATTGGTGTATTCTCGATTGCGGTACGTCTTTAATCACCCCGAATCAGCAAGGAGCTAGATCAATGAACAAGAAACTTCTGACTGCTGCGCTGCTCGGCGGCCTTGCCGTTGCGCAGGCCGCTTCCGCGCAGGAGTTCGACAGCCGCTGGTACCTCACCGGTTCGGCGGGCTTCAATTTCCAGGATAGCGGCCGTGGCACCTCGGACGCTCCGTTCGCGGGCCTGGGCCTGGGCAAGTTCGTGAGCCCGAACTGGTCGGTCGACGGCGAGCTGAACTACCAGAACCCGAACCTGGACAGCAACCGCCACCTGAACTGGAGCCAGTACGGCGTCTCGCTGGACTTCCGCCGCTTCTGGCTGTCGCAGGGCCGCGAGTACAACCCGTACTTCCTGTTCGGCGTCGGCTACCAGCGCGCCGAGGAGTCGTTCGACGCGTTCCCGAACCCGGCGTCCCCGGGCCGTCGCGAGACCGGCAACCTGGCCGCCAAGGCCGGCGTCGGCCTGCAGACCACCTTCGACAACCGCGTCGCCGTGCGCGCCGAGCTGGCCTACCGCGCCGACTTCGACGACCGTAGCGTCAACGCTCCGACCGAAGACTGGTTCGGCGATGTCCTGGCCTCGATCGGCCTGGTGATCCCGCTGGGCCCGGCCCCGGTCGCCGCCCCGCCGCCGCCGCCGCCGGCTGAGCCGGTTGCCCCGCCGCCGCCGCCGCCGCCGGCTCCGATCACCATCGACCTGAAGGGCGTGAACTTCGACTTCGACAAGGCGACCCTGCGTCCCGACGCGCTGGCGATCCTGGGCGATGCCGCGGAGATCCTGCGTCGCTATCCGGAGCTGCGTGTCGAGGTTGCCGGCCACACCGACCTGTGCGGTCCGGAAGCCTACAACCAGAAGCTGTCGGAGCGTCGCGCCAAGACGGTGTACGACTACCTGGCCAGCAACGGCATCGACTCCTCGCGTCTGAGCGGTCCGGTGGGCTACGGCGAGAGCCGTCCGCTGGAGCCGACTCCGCAGACCTTCCCGGGCTGCAAGAACGAGACCAACCGTCGTACCGAGCTGAACGTCCAGAACTGATCGGACGCCAAGCTGCAAGACCACAAGGCCCGGCATCTGCCGGGCCTTGTTTTTTTTCGCGGCCCGCGCACGCAGGACCGCGTCGCGCGCACGATCCTTGAATCACCTGCGGGCACTGCCTACACTCGTGAGCACTTGTTCGTGGAGTCCTCCGATGCGCGCCTTCGCCACCGCCGGCCTGTTCGCCCTGGCCATCGCCCCGACCGCAGCGCTCGCCGCATCGGATTGCTCCGGACCGCTGGTGCAGTCACCGCTGCCGCTGCCGGCCACGGCCGTCGCCCCGGTGGCCGCCGAACTGGGTTCACGCGCTTCGCAGCTGGGCATGCCCAGCGGCGTGCTGGTGCAGGCGCCGGACGTGTCGCAGTCGCTGGACCATGTGCTGTTGCGCCTGCGGATCAGCAATTGCCGCGACGTCGCCAAGGCCCTGCCGCCGGCCGCGACCACGGTGGCGGCGAGCGCCAACGACCCGGCCGCCTACAAGCCCAAGACCGAGTTCGACAACAAGCCGTACCGGTTCGACATGACCCAGAACGGCAAGCGCATGACCGCCGACGACTTCGATGCCTGGCTCAAGGCCAACGGCTACAGCGCCGGCCGGCGCGTGGATACCCCCCAGGCCGCTCCCGCGGCGCCCGCATCCACGCCGCCGACGCCGGCACCTTCCAAGAAATGATTCCTGGCCTGGACCGCGGACCGGGAGCGATCCGGTTCGCAGTCCAGCGGGACGACCGCGCGCAGCACCGGTGGTCGTCCCGGAGCGCGCGGTGAGGGTGGGCGTGCGGGCGCGGCCTCAGCCGCCGATGACGCCCAGTTCGCGGCCGATGCGGGTGAATGCGTCGATCGCTCGGTCCAGGTGCTCGCGGGTGTGCGCGGCGCTCATCTGGGTGCGGATCCGCGCCTGGCCCTGCGGCACCACCGGGAAGAAGAAGCCGATGGCGTAGATGCCCTCTTCGAGCAGGCGTTCGGCGAACTTCTGCGCCAGCGGCGCGTCGTACAGCATCACCGGGCAGATCGGGTGCACGCCGGGCTTGAGGTCGAAACCGGCCGCGGCCATGCGCTGGCGGAAGTAGGCGGTGTTTTCCTGCAGGCGCGCGCGCAGCTCGCCGGCCGAAGCCAGCATGTCGAAGGCCTTGATCCCCGCGGCGACCACGTGCGGCGGCAGCGAGTTGGAGAACAGGTAGGGACGCGAGCGCTGGCGCAGCAGCTCGATGATCTCGGCACGCGCGGTGGTGAAGCCGCCCAGCGCGCCACCCATGGCCTTGCCCAGGGTGCCGGTGAAGATGTCGATCCGGTCCATCACCCCCTTGACCTCGGCCGAGCCGCGGCCGCTGGCACCGAGGAAGCCGGTGGCATGGCATTCGTCGATGTGGACCAGGGCATCGTACTTCTTCGCCAGCGCCACGATCTCGTCCAGCGGGGCGATGAAGCCGTCCATCGAGAACACACCGTCGGTGGTGACCATGATCGTGCGCGCGCCATCGGCACGGGCCTGCTGCAACTGCTGCTCCAGTTCGGCCATGTCGCAGTTGGCGTAGCGGTAGCGCCTGGCCTTGCACATGCGCACGCCGTCGATGATCGAGGCGTGGTTCAGCGCGTCGGAAATGATCGCGTCGCTTTCGTCCAGCAGCGGCTCGAACAGGCCGCCGTTGGCGTCGAAGCAGGCCGCGTACAGGATCGTGTCCTGGGTGCCGAAGAAGCCGGCGATGGTCTTTTCCAGTTGCTTGTGCAGGTCCTGGGTGCCGCAGATGAAGCGCACCGAGGCCATGCCGAAGCCGTGGCTGTCCAGCGCCTGGTGCGCGGCGGCGATCACCTCGGGGTGGTCGGCCAGACCCAGGTAGTTGTTGGCGCAGAAGTTCAGCACCTTGCGGCCGTCGGCCAGCTCGATCTGCGCCGATTGGGGGCTGGTGATGATCCGCTCGGACTTGAACAGGCCCTGTTCGCGCAGGCTGTCGAGCGTGGCGGCGTAGCGGGCGAGGGCGGCTTCGGACATGGCGGGGTTCCTGCGCTGGCGTGGATGGCGTGCGTGGATGGCGGCGGATGCCGCGTCAGTTCCAGCCGAGCACGACCTTGCCGGCCTTGCCCTGTTCCATCAGGTCGAAGCCCTGCTGGAATTCCTCGAACGGCAGCTGGTGGGTCAGCACCTTGCCCAGGGGGAACCCGGACAGCACCATCTGGGTCATCTTGTACCAGGTCTCGTACATCTTGCGGCCGTAGATGCCCTGCACGGTCAGGCCCTTGAAGATGATCTTGTCCCAGTCGCAGCCGGCGCCCTTGGGCATGATCCCGAGCATCGCGATCTTGCCGCCGTGGTACATGCAGTCGAGCATGTCGTTGAACGCGCGCGGGTTGCCGCTCATCTCCAGGCCGACGTCGAAGCCTTCCATGTGCAGGTCGGCCATCACGTCCTTGAGCGACTGGTTGGCGACGTTGACCACCCGGGTGGCGCCCATGTCGGCGGCCAGCTTCAGGCGGAAGTCGTTGACGTCGGTGACGACGACATTGCGCGCGCCGATGTGCTTGCAGATGCCGGCGGCGATGATCCCGATCGGGCCGGCGCCGGTGATCAGCACGTCCTCGCCGACCACGTCGAACTCCAGCGCACAGTGCGCGGCATTGCCGTAGGGGTCGAAGAACGCGGCCAGCTCGGACGGGATCGGGTCCGGGATCGGCCACAGGTTGGAGGCCGGCATGACGATGTATTCGGCGAACGCGCCGTTGCGGTTCACGCCGATGCCCACGGTGTGCGGGCACAGGTGCGGTCGCCCGCCGCGACAGTTGCGGCAGTGGCCGCAGACGATGTGGCCCTCGGCCGACACGCGCTGGCCGACCTTGTAGCCGGACACGCCCGGACCGAGCTCGGCGATGCGGCCGACGAATTCGTGACCGATCACCAGGCCTGGCGTGATCGTGCGCTGGCTCCACTCGTCCCACAGGTAGATGTGCAGGTCGGTGCCGCAGATGGCGGCCTTCTCGACCTTGATCAGCACTTCGTTGGGACCGGGCTGCGGGACGGGGACTTCTTCCAGCCAGATGCCCTTGGCGGCTTCGCGCTTGACCAGCGCCTTCATCTTCGCTTGCGACATGGGGAGGCGGTTTCCCGTTCCGGACAGGGAGTGGATTGTACGCCGGTTCCCCGGCGCGCCATGGCGGCGGCGCGCGAGCCGTCGACCCTGACGAAGGTCACGGGCCACTCCTGCGGGCCGTCGCTAGAATCCGGGTTTCCTCCAGATGGAATCGTCCCGATGCGTCTTCGCCTGCTGTCCGCCTCCGTCCTGGCCGTCCTGGCCTCCGTCCCGGTCGCCTGGGCCGGCGAGGGCATGTGGGTTCCGCAGCAACTGCCCGAAATCGCCGGTCCGTTGAAGCAGGCCGGGCTCAAGCTGGCGCCTGAGCAACTGGCGGACCTGACCGGCGATCCGATGGGCGCGGTGGTGGCGCTGGGCGGTTGCACTGCGAGTTTCGTGTCGCCGAACGGCCTGGTGGTGACCAACCACCACTGCGCCTATGGCGCGATCCAACTCAACTCCACCCCCGAGAACAACCTGATCCGCAACGGCTTCAATGCGCCGACCCTGGCGGACGAACTCAGCGCGGGGCCCAACGCGCGGGTGTTCGTGCTCGACGGGATCACCGACGTGACTGCGCAGGCCAAGGCCGCGATCGCCGCTGCCGGCGATGATGCGCTGGGCCGGACCCGGGCACTGGAAGCATTCGAGAAGCAGCTGATCGCCGGGTGCGAGACCGAGGCCGGCTTCCGCTGCCGCCTGTACAGCTTCTCCGGCGGCAACACCTACCGCCTGTTCAAGAACCTGGAGATCCGCGACGTGCGCCTGGCCTATGCGCCTCCGGGAAGCGTGGGCAAGTTCGGTGGCGACGTCGACAACTGGATGTGGCCGCGCCATACCGGCGACTTCGCCTTCTACCGCGCCTACGTCGGCAAGGATGGAAAGCCGGCGGCCTACTCGCCGGACAACGTGCCGTTCCAGCCCAGGCGCTGGCTGACGATCGCCGACAAGCCGCTGGGCGAGGGCGACTTCGTCATGGTCGCCGGCTATCCGGGGTCGACCAACCGCTACGCGCTGGCGGCCGAGTTCGACAACACCGCGCAATGGACCTATCCGACCATCGCCCGGCACTACCGGAACCAGATCGCACTGGTCGAGGCGGCGGGGAGGAAGGACCCGCAGGTGCAGGTCAAGTACGCCAGCAGCATGGCCAGCTGGAACAACACCAGCAAGAACTACGAGGGCCAGCTCACCGGTTTCAAGCGCATCGACGCGGCCGGGCAGAAGCATGCCGAGGAAGCGGCGGTGCTGGCCTGGCTGAAGGGACGCGGCGCCGACGGCGCCGGGGCGCTGGCCGCGCACGCCAAGCTGGTCTCGCTGCTGGAGCAATCCAGGGCCACGCGCGAGCGCGACCTGGCCCTGACCATGTTCAACAACACCGCCGTGCTGGGTGCGGCCAACCAGCTGTACCGGCTGTCGATCGAGCGGGCCAGGCCCGATGCCGAGCGCGAGTCCGGCTATCAGCAGCGCGACCTGCCGGCGATCGAGGGCGGGATGAAGCAGTTGGAGCGCCGCTACGTGCAGGCGATGGACCGCCAATTGCAGGAATACTGGCTCAACGAGTACCTGAAGCTGCCCGCTGCCCAGCGCGTGGCCGCGCTCGACGAGTGGCTCGGCGGCAACGATGCGGCGGCGGTGAAGGCTGCGCTGGACCGGCTGGCCGGCACCCGGCTGGGGGACACCGCCGAGCGTCTGAAATGGATGAATGCCGACCGCGCCGCGTTCGAGGCCAGCGACGATCCGGCGATCCGCTACGCGGTGGCGGTGATGCCGACCCTGCTCAAGCTCGAGCAGGAGCGCAAGACCCGCGCCGGCGAGAACCTGGCCGCGCGCCCGGTGTACCTGCAGGCGCTGGCCGACTACAAGAAGAGCCAGGGCGGGTTCGTCTATCCGGACGCCAACCTGTCGCTGCGCATCACCTTCGGCAACGTCAAGGGCTACGTGCCGCGCGACGGCGTGCTGTACACGCCGTTCACCACGCTGGAAGGCGTGGTGGCCAAGCAGACGGGCGCCGATCCGTTCGATTCGCCGCAAGCGCTGCTGGATGCCGTGGCCGCCGGCCGCCATGGCGGCCTGGCCGATCCGCGCCTGGGCTCGGTGCCGGTGAACTTCCTCTCCGACCTGGACATCACCGGCGGCAATTCCGGTTCGCCGGTGCTGGACGCGCACGGCCGCCTGGTGGGGCTGGCCTTCGACGGCAACTGGGAGTCGGTGGCCTCGAACTGGGTGTTCGACCCGGCCATGACCCGGATGATCTCCGTCGACCAGCGCTACATGCGCTGGATCATGCAGGAAGTGTTCCCGGCACCGCAGTTGCTGGGGGAAATGAACGTAGCCAGGTGAGGAAAGCGGCCGCACGGGCGCACGTGCGTCCATGCGACGATCGGACCGCGGCTGGCGTGGGGCGGGAGCAGGTATCATCCGCTCCCGTCCTCGTTGCCGGCGCAGGCAAGCCCGCTGCCGGAGTTGACATGGATTCGTCCTCCTGACCGGAACCGCTGCATGCGCATCCTGCTTGCCCGCCATGGCGAAACGCCGTGGAACGCCGAAGGCCGCTACCAGGGCCAGATCGACATCCCGCTCTCGCCGGTGGGCGAAGCCCAGGCCAGGGCACTGGGCGAGCGCCTGGGCGAGGTGGAGATCGCGCGTGCGGTGGCCTCGCCGTTGTCGCGGGCGCGGCGCACCGCGGAGCTGGCCCTGGGCGAACGGCGCGCCGCGCTGTTGCAGCTGGACCCGGACGTGCAGGAGATCGCGCACGGCGAGTGGGAAGGCTTGCTGGCCAGCGAGATCGGCGAGAAGGATCCGGCGCGCCTGCGCGCCTGGCGCGAGGAACCGGACACGGTACTGATGCCGGGCGGCGAATCGCTGCGCCAGGTGCTGGACCGCTCCTGGCGCGGGCTGGTCCGCGCCACCGAGGGGCTGGGCGCGGACGATACCCTGCTGCTGGTGGCGCACGACGCGGTCAACCGGGTGCTGCTGTGCCGGATCCTGGGCCTGCCGATCGGCAAGCTGTGGACCTTCCGCCAGGCGCCGACCACGCTCAACCTGATCGAGGGCGCGGACGTGGACAGCCTGGAGGTGGTGCGGCTGAACGACTGCGCCCACCACACGCCGTTCTTCGGCGAGGCCCGGCACCGCGCGCTCTGAGCGCGGCGGTGAATGCGGCAATGGCAGTACTGGCCGGGATCCTCTCGCTGGCAATGGCCGTTGCCGTGCCGGCCGCGGCCGCGCCGCCGGGCGGTGGCGAGGTGCAGCCCCTGGTGTTCGTCGCGCCGGGCGGCCACGAAGTGGTGCCGGCCAAGGACATCGACCAGCCACCGGAGCCCTTGCAGACCGACATCGAGTGGCCTTCGCAGGACCTGTACCGGCGCGGGCAGGGTGGCACGGTGGTCCTGCGCCTGGTCATCGACGCGCGCGGCGTGCCGGCGCGGGTATCGATCGAGCGTTCCTCCGGCATGGACCTGCTCGACCTGAGCGCTGCGGTTGCCGCCACTCAGTGGCGCTTCTCGCCGGCGAAGTTCAAGGGCAAGGCGGTGGCTTCCGAGGCCAGGCAACCGGTGAACTTCGAAATCCCGCCGGAATACTCGCTGGCGCGCACCACCGGCCGCAAGCGGGATGCGTGGTTCGAACAGCGTCGCGCCGGCACGGCGCAACGTCCGGCTGCGGATGCCGAGGGGCGTTTCCCCGGGTATGTTCCCGACCCGTTCCCGATCGGCGTGGACAGCGTCGCCCAGGCCCGGGAGATGCTGGAGCGGCACGGCTACCGTGCTGCTCCCGGGCCGGTGCCCGTCATCGGCTACGCCCTGCGCGACGAGGAAGGCTACAGTGAATGGGCGGTACTGCCCGCGTTGCCGGACGGCGTGGTGATGCTGGTGCGCAACCGCCTGGTCGGCGATGCGCAGTCGAGCTGGATGGTGCAGAGTTTCCTCTGCGAGGGCCCCCAGGATCGCTGCGAGCAAATCCGCGGCCGCCTGGCGAAGGGCGCGCCGGCGCAAGTCACCGGCGGTCCGTATCCCGTGCCGCCCGGCGAGGCCGCCGGAACCGTGCCATGAGCCTGCCTGCCGATCCGGCGCGGTCGCCGGACCCCTCCTCCAGGGCGCACCGGCACCGGCCGCTGCGGGCGGGGGCGCTGGCGCCCCGGGCTTCACGCTAGGCTACCGGCATGGACCTGGCGCGATGGCTCGAACACATCGAGAAGCAGCATCCGAGTTCGATCGAACTCGGGCTCGAACGGGTGCGCGCGGTCGCCGCCCGGCTGGGGCTGGAACGCCCGGCCGCGCAGGTGATCACGGTCGCCGGCACCAACGGCAAGGGTTCGACCGTGGCTTTCACCGAGGCCATCGCCCGCGCCGGCGGCTGGAAGGTGGGCGCCTATACGTCGCCACACCTGCTGCGCTACAACGAGCGCGTGCGCATCGATGGCAGGGACGCGCCGGACGAAGCGCTGGCGGAAGCGTTCGCCGCGGTCGAGGCTGCGCGCGGCGACATCCCGCTGACCTATTTCGAGTACGGCACCCTGGCGGCGTTGTGGCGGTTCCAGCGCGCGGCCTTGGACCTGGCGGTGCTGGAGGTGGGCCTGGGCGGGCGCTTGGACGCGGTGAACCTGGTCGATGCGGACGTGGCGGTGATCACCACCGTCGACATCGACCATACCGAATGGCTGGGCGGCGACCGCGAATCGATCGGCCATGAGAAGGCCGGCATCGCCCGGGCATGGAAGCCGCTGGTGCTGGGCGAGGTTGATCCGCCCTCGAGCGTGCTGCGCCACGCCTACGCCATCGGCGCCAACGCGATCCGGCTGGGCAGCGACTTCTTCCACGAGGATGCCCGCGATCAAACCGGGGACGCGGCGCACTGGCGCTGGCGCGAGGTCGGCGCCGAACTGCTGTTGCCGCAACCGGGCCTGGACGCGCCGGCACAGCGGGCCAATGCGGCCACCGCCATCGCCGCGTTGCGCGCCCTGCCGCGCGCGCTGCCGGAGCGTGCGTTCGCCGAGGGCGTCGCCGCGGCGGCGTTGCCGGGCCGGCTGCAGCGTTTCGAGCGCGACGGCATCGAGATCGTGGTGGACGTGGCCCACAACCCGCAGGCGGCGCGCGAGCTGGCTGCGTGGCTGCGGGCGCAGCCGCCGGCGGACACCGGCGCGGTGTTCGCCGCGCTGGCGGACAAGGACGCGGCAGCGATGGTGGAGGCGCTGGCCAGTCCGGTCGCACGCTGGCACCTGGCCGGGCTGGCAGGCACTGCGCGCGGCCAGGACGTCGACGCCTTCGACTTCATCTGCTCTGATGTATATGAGCTTAAAAAAGTGCTGGATAAAAAATTCGATATCGTATTTACATCATACGGCACTATCGGCTGGCTTCCGGATCTGAATAAATGGGCTGAGATTGTTTCGC
>JAFLEA010000049.1 GCA_017302035.1 Lysobacterales bacterium | reverse complement strand
CGCTACCGCACGCGGGGTCAAACCCACGGATGCGCGCCATGCGCTGGCGCAGGTTCAGCAGCTTGATCTTGTTGTCCCCCACCACTTCCAGTTGCGCCCTTAGGTCGTCCAGGAACAGGGGGTTCAGCACCTTCAAGATGTTGGGCACGCTGGTGTAGTGCATGCCCAGGGCGCCGCGCTCTTCGTCGTCGGCCACCGCCTGGATCATCGATCCGAAGATGTCGGGATTGATCTCCTTCCAGTCCAGCTTTCCGGCTTGGTAAAGGTAAGCGCGAGCCGTGCGGGTGAACTTCGGCACATCGGTATTACCGGAGAACAGCCCGCCATTGACGTAAGGGAACTCAATGGCCCAGCGCGGGATGCCCGCTGCCGCCCTGTCTTCCGTCTTGGTGTTCATGGAGCGGAAGATCGCGCCCAGCACCTCGTGGACGTTGGATCCATCGGGCTGCGTCATCTGGTCCACGGTGGTGGTGAACAACGTGGCACCGGGGAAGATGTCCGTGTCCTCGGCGAAGAAGCAGAAGATCAACCGGGCCATGAAGTGGTTCATGTCTGGACGGCGCTTCGTCGTCGCCCACTCCGGGTTCTCGCGCAGCAGTTCGACGTACAGCTTGTTCAGACGTCCAGTGGCCCGAACATCGATGGGGTTGTCCTTGATCTCCTTGATCGTGGAGATGCCGGCCAGCGGCAGGAAGAAACCGAAGTGGTCCGGGAACTGGGGAAACTCGCAGGCGATTGTGTCGCCTGTGGCCAGCTCCTCGGCTTCCAGGGTCGTGCCGTCGGTGGCCAAGACGAACTTGGCCTTGGCCTGACCGGTCTTGGGGCTGGCCTTCAAGGCAGTGAGCGTCGGCCCCACCTGGCCTGGCTCGGCCACGGCGATGTGGATGTGGTTGCGCTGCAGCACACCACCAGGAACGTCAGAGGCGTTGCTCTCGCCCTTGCGCAGGCGCGCAATGGTCGTTGACTTGTTGCCGAACGCGGCCAGGAAATGGAACGGGAACTCCGCGCCGTCGAATGCTTGCGCAGCTAGGTCTGACAGTGCCTGTTCGATCTCAACAGCATTCATGCAAGGGTGGTTTCCAGCTCAATGAGCGACCCGCGTTGGGTCGAAAAGTTGACCTTGGATTGTCCCATGGCCATGCCGTGGAACAGAAACCGAACCCGCGTGGAACATGTTCCGCGGCCGGTTCAGCCAAATACTAATAGCCGGAGCTAGGGGTCGGGCGTAGCCTGTTCCCCCGTCGTCTCAGTACTTGAGCCGCGGGTTGTCCAGGATCGCCCGCCATGCTCGCCATTCCCGTATCAAGCCGCCCCCTTCCACCACCGCCCACGCTGCTGGGCCCGGTGTCGACGTTCACCCAGCGCTCCTTTCCAGTTCTGGCCACCTTGGCTGCCTGCGGCTTCCCTAGCCCTGCTGAGGACTTCTTCCGCGAGGACGACAGGCTCGACCTCAACGAACGGCTGATCGCCAATCCGCCCGCCACGTTCCTTATGCGCGCGGACTGCGGTGGTTCGATGGTGGACTACGGCATCCAGGACGGCGACCTCCTGATCGTCGATCGCTCCATCAATCCCAGGCCTGGCCACACGGTGGTCGCGCTGTGGGAGGGTGGCTTCGTGTGTAAGAAGCTCTACATCCAGGGAAACCGGATCGTGCTGGCATCCAGCGCCGGCTACAAGCCAATACTCGTGCCTGAGGATGTCGAACTCGATGTCTGGGGCGTGGTGCGCAGCAATGTCCACTTCCATATCTGACGTGCCATGTCGACCACACTCACTACCCCAACGGATCGGGGACCTCACATGATCGACAGCGATGCGTTGGCCGAACGCGTCTGCGATGCGCTCGTGGAGCTTTCCGTGCCACACGAGATCTACGCTTATCCCTGCGACATGCCAGCGAACCCAGAGAACCTACTGGTTGCCACTTCGGTCCAGACGTTCAGCGGCGAGGCTTACTTCGTAGAAGACTGTGAACGACGCAGCTGGCTTGTACTACGCCATCGCCAGCAGGGGGCAGGCTCGGCGCAGCGGGTGAGCGTGAGCACCTTCGTCGATCGTCAGTTCGACTCGATCATGCAGGTCCTGACCGATACAGCGGGGTGCGCGCGGCCAGGATCCACGAGCAAGGCAGCGCACTAGCCATGCTTGAAGCACCCCCCAAGTTCGGCTTGATCGACGGCAACACGTTCTACGTGTCCTGCGAGCGCTTATGGGACTCGACGCTCAGAGGTGTGCCCACGGTCGTGCTGGGCAATGGGGACGGCTGCTGCATCGCGTTGTCGCCGGAGGCCAAGGCGCTGGGCTTGAAGATCGGCACGCCCATCTTCCAGGTGCCCAGCAGCATCCGAAAGCAGGTCCAGGTCAGGTCCGCCAACTTCGCGTTGTACGGCGACATGTCGGCCCGGATCGTCTCGATCCTGCGCGACATGTTCCCACGCGTGGAGGTCTACTCCATCGACGAGAACTTCGTCGATGTCGAGGGCATCAAAGACCCGGAAGCGCTGTGCCTGGAAGCGCGCGAACGGATCCTGCAGTGGGTGGGCATTCCGTGCTGCGTTGGGCTGGGTGCCACGCGCACGCTGGCCAAGGCAGGCAACAAGCTGGCCAAGAACCAGTCCAAGCGCGCCGTCCGCGCGGGCCGTCTCGCCGTGTTTCATGCCACGCCTCAGAACATCCACCTGCTACCGGTGGAGGATGTGTGGGGCGTAGGTTCCCGGTTCGCCAGGCGTCTCGCCCAGGAAGGCGTCTACACCGCTGCCGACCTGGCCGCTCTGCCCGCAGACCATGTCCGCTCCCGCTATGGTGTGGTGCTGGCCCGCACCCAGACTGAGCTACGCGGCATCGCCTGCGGTGACCTGGAACTGGAAGAACCCGACCGCAAGCAGATCGTCGTGTCCCGCATGTTCGGACGCGATGTAGCCGACCCCATGGATGCCTTGGCCACGTTCGCCACCGTGGCCTGCGAGAAGATGCGCGGGCGTGATCTGGCGGCGGGCGCGCTGTGGGTGTGGCTGGATGGCAATCCACACAAGGGCGACGGCTTCCATATCTCGCGTGCAGTCCCGCTGCCCTTCCCAACGCGAGATACGGGTGAGGTGCTACGCGCCGTTCGCTTCCTGGCCAAGTCCATGATGAAGGGGGGCCAGCACTACAAGCGCGGCGGCGTGGGCCTGTCGGATCTGGTTCGGTCGGAGCAACGCCAGGCGGATCTGTTCTTCGGCCCGGACTCGAAACGCGAAAAGGGCATGGATGTCCTGGACAAGATCAACGCCAAGTACGGGCGTGGCACCGTCGGCGTTGGCACCACGGGATGGCGCGTGGGTGGCGCCCGTCCAGGGGAGCAACGAGGCGTGCCCGACGAGGCACGATGGCGCCCTACGTTGAAGGCGCTATCGCCGGCCTATACCACCCGATGGAGCGAGCTGTTGCGCGTGCGCTAGCGCGAAACGCGCACCGCGCCACGCCGAGATGTGCGCCACTTCCAGAAGTTGTCGCACACCCGGAACGAGAAGTAGATGGTGATGAGCTGCAACGCCATCAGCCCCATGGTGTAGATGCTGCCAAACAGCGTGAACAGCACCCAGAACACGGTTGCTGCTTTTAGCCACCCCCGCCCCAGGAGGATGGCAATGAACATGCTGATGAAGATCATCAGCTGGAACCCCAGTACCGCGATCGTCATGACTCCCCCTAGAACATGCTTCCCTGAGAGGCCGGCTTCTCGATAGCCGGCGCCGATGTGGATGCCAAGCAGCGGGCGTAGTCGTCCTTGCTGCGCAGAACGAGGATACGGCTCAGTCCGCCACTTTCCTTGAGGCGCAACAACTCCATCCGCTCCGACTCACTGCCGTCGGCCAGCCGCAAGTTGGCCTGGATCTTTGGCTCGTTCCTACCCCGGTCCTGCTCGGTGGGGTAAGGCACCGCCAACCAGCGCCCGTACTCGATGGATGCGCGGGACGCGTGGAGACTGCCGCCTTGCAGGTCGGACTGGATCATGACCACGCCTTGGGCCATGCCCGCCTGGGTCTTGTCGCGCTGCACGAACTGCTGCGGGATCGCATCCCGACCGATCGGATACTGGCTGACCAAAGCGCCACCGGTATTGAGAATGTCTTCGGCCAGCTTGCGGTGCTTCGAAGGCGCGATGGTTTGCAGGCCATGGGCCAGCACCGCCACCGTATGACCACCCGCATCGACCGCCTCCTGGTGTGCGATCCCATCGCACCCCAGCGCCAGACCACTGACGATGCTCCAGCCCTGGTCGACGAAGTAGCGCGTCATGCGCTGGGCGATCAACTTCCCGTGTTCGGTCGGTTCGCGCGTACCGATGATGGCCACGGACTTCTCTGGACTGGGAGCCAGCGTGCCGCGCACCCAGAGTAGGAATGGATCATCCTTGGTCGCAGCCAGGAGTTTCGGGTAGTCCGGATCCATGGGCGACAGGATGCTGCACCCGCTTCGCTCCGCCAGGTCCAGCTGCTCCTCGGCCTTGATCAGCGCATCGCCCCACCCACCGCCGGACAGAGCGGATTTCAGCTTAGGGATGTCCACCGCAAGCTGCTCAACGCTCTTGTCCTCGAAGCCGAACACCTGGGATGCCAGACGCAGCGTCGCCGGCCCCACGCCCGACAAGAAGGACATGGCCAGCAGCTTTCCAGTGGCAGGAGATATCTCGTTCAATTTGCACCTATGGCCTGAGCCAGGGATAGGCAGCTGACGCTTCGCGCACCTGCCTCCCTGAGATAACGGTGAGACCACAGCAATGTGGCCCCGGTAGTCACGACATCGTCAATCACGATGACGTGCTTGCCCTGGACGTCCTGAGGGCGGGCGACATGGAGATTGTCGCCTACATTGGCGAACCGCTGGTCAGCATTTAGGTGGTTGCCATGACTGGAGACAGCTCCCGGACGGAAGGCCAGCACGTCGGGACGGAACGACACAGCCGGGGTACGTCCGATGGAGACCCGGGGTGGCTGATAGGCCCTACCGAACTGGTCTAGCAGGCGTTCCAACCGGGGCGTTCGGCCTGGCTTGAAGGGCACGACCGTGACGAGCGTGTCGGGCTTGCCGATCGTATCCAGGTGTACAAACCGCTGGAGCGCTTCAATCCACTCGCCCGGAAATGCGTTCGCATCCTTGTGGGCGATGATCTGGTCGGTCAACGCGTGTCGGCCTCGCCGAAAGCGGATCTCCTCGTACTCGCCGAACAAGCGACCCATGATGTGGATGGGTACATACCCACCTCCTATGTTGCGCGGGAAGAAGTGGTTGACCTTATCGATCCGCCGTTTCCGCCCTTCCAGCCGTTCGCCCGTGATCAGGTACTCCAGCTCTGGCACACCCAAGAACGGTTCAGCCAGCAGCGCACCTAGCTCGGCTGCGCCTTCAAACAACGCGTCAGGTACCCGTTCTATCGCGTACCAATGCTCGTTGATGCGCGGCTGCCACGAAGTCTGGTCAATGAAGCTCCAGCTGCCAGCGCGATAAGCGCAGACCACATCGGTCTTTTCATCACCCACCAATGCAACCTGATCCCGTCGGCGGATACCCAGCCGTCTGGCAGCGATCTCTATCCCTTCAGGATGGGGCTTGGTGTTCCTGACATCCTCGTAAGCCACGACGATGTCCCACTCCAAATCTGAATAGGCCTCTTCCAGGAGCGTGGTGGCGTAATGGCGGGGCGCGCGAGTGAACACGCCCCAGCGCATTTCGGGAAACTCGTCCTGGAGGTCGGCCAACTGTTCCGGCGTGTAGAGCAACCTGTCATCGCGACGGTCGTACTCGCGCAGAAGTCCGCGGGTGTACTCGCGGCTCGTGTTGTTGACGTTTTCCCGGCCCCGGAAGCCCTCCAGGTCTCTGGTACGCAACAACGTGTTGTCGAGGTCAAACAGACACAGCTGGATGGACATGCCCTTCCCCCTAGAAGGTCATACGATCATGGCCGGGAGGGGGGGCTGGCGACAAGCTGCGCCGCGGATCGCCCTGAGCCACAAGGGGTTGGAGCTGCCAGCCGATGGAAGGGACCTCTGATCTGCGCAGTTGGGGTCGCCATTTCGGGCATCCGGACAAGCCCGTTGCGGGGGATGTCGACCCCTGAGATAGTCCTTGGAACCACCGAGGCTGGCCATGTCCGACCCGAAAGATCTGTCGCAACACCCCTTGGCGCTGTCTGCGGCGGCAAGCCGAGAATGGAAGGACCCTCGGGTGCTGCTCCACCAGGCCGCTCGCGAAGGATGGCTGGACGACATCGAGTCCGAACTCGATGCGGGGGAAGACATTGACGTACGCACGGGCGACGACTGGTCCTGGACGCCACTCCATATCGCTTCGATGTCCGAACACGTCTCGGCAGTTCGCCTGTTGATGGATCGCGGTGCCGATATCAACGCTCTGGATGGACGGGGCAACTCCGCCCTCATGCTGGCCATCCACGCCAAGCGGATCGAGACGGCCTACTTGCTGCTGGATGCTGGCGCAGACGCGCGCGTAGTGAACCAGTCGGGGCGCACTGCCGACAATCTGGCAACACACGACCCGGAACTGCAGTCTGCGGTGCGCCGCGCAGGCTTGAAGCAGATAGCCGGCACTGCAGGGGCCCAGGATCGGGAAAAACCGATCCTCTAGGACGCTTACAAGTCTTTCAGGCGACCGGCGCTGGGATCGTCAGCGCGGGCAGAGGTCGCGATCGCCGCCAACTGCGCTCGGCGTTTCTCCGAACGATCGAGCAAGTACAGCCGAACCTGCTCGTCGTACAAGTCCTGGGCGCGGAGATCCAGTACATCGGCGGTCTCGATGTCGCCCAGTACACGAGCCACCTGAGCCCAGAAGCGATCTGTGCGGTAGTTCATCACGACAGCCTTTCGCCGCCGCGCACCGCCCACGATGACAGGGGGTGATGGGATCTGGGGGGCCTTGGACGGAGGAGTCCGGATCCTGGCCATGTCCGGGATGGATACCTCCCAGATGCCGTTGTTCTTTTCAGCCTTCGGCAAGTCGCCGCTTCGCATGCGCTCGCGCACGGTGTCGGGGTGCTGATTCAACACCCGGGCCACCTCTTCCACCTTCAAGTGTGTCTTGCCGGGGTACTGCAAGATCAACAGTTCCAGTGTTTCCTCGTACGTCATCGGGTCGACGCCATCCTGTCCAGGGCTTCGCTAATGCGATCGGCGCCGTCGACCTCAACGACCCGACCACCTCCATCGTACTCGGGGAGCAACTCATGCTCCCAGGTGGCGTGGTAAGGCATGTACACGCCCCACCCGCCCAGCTCGACGACGGGCGCGATGTCGGACTTCATGGAGTTGCCCACCATGGCGAACGCTTCGGGTTGGACCTCGAACTCCTGCAGCAACCTGCGATAGGTGCCCACGTCCTTCTCGGAGACGATCTCGATGCGCTGGAACGCGGTCAAGCCGCACTGTGCCACCTTGCGCTCTTGGTGAAAGAGATCCCCCTTGGTGATCAGGACAACCCGATAGCGTCGTGAGACGTCTTCGACGGCTTGGGCGATACCAGGCAGCAACTCGACGGGGTGGACCAGCAGATCCTTGCCCATGTCCATGATGGCGCGGATGTCGCGGGACTCGATGCGGCCTCCGGTCAGATCAATGGCTGCTTCCACCATCGACAGGATCATGCCCTTCACGCCATAGCCGTACTGAGCCAGGTTGCCGCGCTCGGTAGCCAGCAATGTCGCGCGCAGCCCGGCTACGTCCAAATCGATGTAGCGGGCAATGATCGCCTCGAAATCGAGCTGCGCCTGGTCGTAGAACTCCTGGCTGCGCCACAGGGTGTCGTCCCCATCGAACCCGACCATCTGGATCATGCTGCCTCCATAATCGGGGCAAAATCGGGGCAAGAATGGGTCATATCAGGCCGTACAGGACCACATGAGCGGCGTCTGGATCGGCGCCATTTTCCACCGTAGTCCTTGTATTTCAATGCTTTACCGCCATTGAGCACCCCCACAGCAGACTGCATCTTTTGTTCCTGGTGGAACAGGTCGCCCTTGGTGATCAGCACGACCGGCGACTCGGCGGCGATTTCGGCCACCGCCTCGCGGATGCCTTCGATCAGCTCCACCGGGTGCTGCAGGGTCGCCCGCCCGATCTCGATCACCTCGTGCAGATCGCGCGCGCCGATGCGGCCGTCGGTCAACTCGATGGCCGCTTCGATCATCGACAGGACCATGCCCTTCACCCCGTAGCCGAACACCTTGAGGTTGCGGCGCTCGACCTCGAGCAGGTGGCGCAGGGTGCCGGCATCGTGCAGGTCGATGTGGCGGCCGACGATGTCCTCGTACTGCTTCTCGGCGGCGCGGTAGTAGTCCTCGCTGCGCCACAGGGTGTCGTCGCCGTCGAAGCCGACCAGGCGGATGTCTGCCATCGGGGAGTACCTGGCGCGGATCGCGCGTCGCTGGAGGAGGCGCAGGATAGCAGCGACCGCCCCGGGAGCCTTCCAGGCCCGGGAACCGAGAAGGGAGCGGGCCTCCTCTGGCCCGCTCCCCCGCATCGCATCGCTCCTGCATCCCTGCGCATCCTGCGCCTCGCCGGAGCGATGCCGCCCGCCCTACTTCTGCTGCTTGCGTGCGGCGATGGCCTGCTGGTTCTCGGCGAAGGTGCGGTACTCGTCGGCGGTCAGTTCGCCATTGGCATCGGCATCGACTTCGGCGAACACCCGGGCCAGCCCCTCGTGGCGCTGCGCCTCGTCCTTGCTGAGGGTGCCGTTGCCGTCCGTGTCCAGGCTTTCCCAACTGGTGCCCGGAGGGGGCGTGGCGGACCGGGCCTGCGCCTGCTGCGTGGCATCCGCGGCGGGCGGCGTCCGGGCCTGGGCGTTCCCTGCCGTGGCCTCGTCGGTGGCGGTGGCGGACTGGGCGAAGGCCAGCGGCGCGGCCGCGACCATGCCCAGGATCAGGAAAGCGGAAGTGAGGCGCGTGCTGTTGCTCATGACTTGCTCCTGCTCGGGTGGGAGTGCGTGACCCGCCGCCGGAAACGACTGCGCGGATGCACGACGCCAACCCTGCACACGGCCGCATGAACGCCTCTTGCGCCGCGATCGCCATGTCCACGCGACATTAACCACCGTGCGCGAGGAGGCGTCTATGGCGATGGTTAAATCCGCGTGGGCACCGCGTGACCGCGGGGTTCAACCGCGACCGGGACCCCGCCGCGACCGCTCAATCGGTCGCATCTTGCGGCCTCGACATCGCCGGCCGATGGCTGAACAGCCACCAGCCGAGCACGGTGCCGGCCAGCGCACCGAGCACCTGCATGACCACCCGCGTGCCCAGGCGATCCGGATCGTGGATGCCTTCCAGGGCCAGGCGCGCGTACAACGGCGACTCCAGCCGCGACACGCCCAGGTAGAACAGGTTCCAGGTGTCGATCCCGGCGGCCAGCGCCACCGAGATCGCCGCGCCCCAGCCGATCGCGTGGCCGACCTTGAGCCCGGCGCGGCGGCAGACCCAGGACCACAGCGCATACACCAGCACGCCGATGACGAAGGCGATCAATCCGGCTTCCAGGGCGCCGAGCAGGCCGGTGTGCAGCGGCAGGTTCATGGGAAGGGAGCAGGCGGGGATGCGGGCAGTCTAAACGACCGCGTGCCCGGCCCATCGCACCCGTCCTACCGGGCTCATCGGCAATCGCGCACGCGGGTGAACGCGAGGTCGTGGTAGTCGTAGCTGAAATCCGCCTCCGGGTCCACGGCGGAGAGGGTCAGCACGGCTCCCTCGCCGCCGGCCCGCACCGGCGGATGCAGCCAGGCTTCGGCATCGACGCTGTCGTCGTCCCAGTCGACCAGCCAGCGCTGGTCCACCCGCATCACGCTTCCGGTCATCAGTGGCGAGCGCGCCGAGGCGAAGCCGACGCCGCCGGCGCGGGGGCAGATCGCCACCTCGCCGAACCACGGGTCGCGCCACACCCCGAGCAGTCCGCCGGCTTCGGCCTGCGTGGCCGGCTGGCGCGAGGACGTGTCCGGCAACGGATCGGCGGCCGCGCGCTGGCTCCGCTCGCGTTCCAGCAGCGCAGCGTAGTGGGCCACGCCGTGGCCCGCTCCCGGGGCGGTATGGCGCTCGAGCAGCGCCTGGCCGAGGGCGGTACGCGCGTCCTCGCCTTCGCCGTTGATCAGGATGACGAAGCCGCTGCGCCGGTCCGGCAACAGGACCAGGGAGGAGTACATGCCCGACAGGGTGCCGGTATGGGCGACCTTCCACTGCCCGTCCACATCGGACAGGCGCCAGCCATAGCCGTAGGCGGAGAAGTGGCTGTTGTCCCATTGGCGCATGCGCTCGCCCAGCGGCATCGGCATGTGCGCGGTCCACGCCGCGCGGCGCTGCGGCGGCGACAGCCATGGATCGGCCGGGTCCAGCCACGCCTGCATCCACTTGAGCATGTCCTGCACGCCGCAGCGGATGCCGCCGGCGGCCATCGAGGTGATGTCGGGCACCCGCTCGGCGTCTCCGTCCATGGGCACGTTGCGGCCCTCGACGCGGCGGTGTGGCCGGGCCACGGGGCCGGCTTGGTCCGGACGCCAGCTGCCGACCCGGCAGCCGTCCATGCCCAGCGGCGCGAAGACCTCGCGCCGCACCAGTTCCTCGTAGGGAGCGCCGCCGGCCGCGGCCGCCACTTCGCCGGCGACCACGTACATCAGGTTGTCGTAGGCGTAGCCGGAGCGGAAGCTGGTCGCCGGCTCGAGGTGTTGCAGCCCGGCGATGATGTCGGCACGGGTGAAGTCGTTGGGTTCCGGCCACAGCATCAGGTCGCCGGCGCCCAGGCCCAGGCCGCTGTTGTGGATCAGCAGGTCGCGCACCTGCATGTTCGCGGTGACCCAGGGGTCGTGCATGCGAAATTGGGGCAAGTGCTTCGTCACCGGATCGTCCCAGCGCAACTTGCCCTGGTCGACCAGTCGCGCCAGCACCGCCGCGGTCATCGCCTTGGTGTTGGAGGCGATCTTGAACAGCGCGTCCGGGGTGACCGGCTCGCCGCCGCCGGCGACCAGTTCGCCGCGGGTTTCCACCGCGACCACCTGGCCGTCCTCGATCACGCCGACAGCCAGGCCGGGCAGGCGGTATTGGGCGAAGGCCTCGTCGACCAGGCGCGCGATCCCGCCGCGGTCCTGGTCATGTTGCACGGCCGCCGCGGGCACCGCGGCCGATGCCGGCGCCTGGAAAAAAGACGCGGCCGCCAGGGCGACCGCGAACGGGAGAGTCCTGCGCATCGATGTACCGCTCCCGGAGCCGCGGCATGCGCGGCCCCTGCTGTCCTCCGGCGCAGCCCGCGGATGGGATGCGCCGGAGGGACGTGGGTCGATCAGAAGTTCCAGGTCAGCACCAGTTGTGCGGAGCGCGGCGATTGCCAGCGGGTACCCGTGCCGAACAGGCCGCGGGTGACCCCGGGGCCCTTCTCGTAGCGGGCGCGCACGTTGATCACCTCCTGCTCGTTGAGCAGGTTGTATACCGAGAAGCGGATCTTCATGTCCACATTCGGGGCCGGCAGGGTCCAGGTGACGTTGGCGCCCAGGTCGTAGATCCACGGCATGCGGCCGAAGGCGCCGCGCGGGGAGTACTCGAATACCCGCTTGCTCCACGAGCCGGAACAGTTCTGCACGCAATGCCAGAACGAGCCGCCGCCGGAACCTTCGGTAACGAAGCTGGCCGCGCCGGTGCTGTCATTGGGCCAGGCCACGCCGAGCGCGGTGATCGGGCCACCCGAAGTGGCGGTCAAGGTCGAGCCGAAGGACCACATCTCGTTGAGCTTGTAGGCGCCGCGCAGCTTGATCTGGTGGCGGCGGTCGTTGAACAGCGGGCCATAGTCCTGGTTGTTGGCCGGGTGGTCCCAGTGCTGGACCATGCCGGTATCGGCGTAGTTGGTGTCCGAGTTCACAGGGCCTTCGTGGTTGCCCTCGGACTTCGACCACAGGTAGGAGGCGTTGAACGCCCATTTGTCGTCCCAGGCGCGGTCGATCTGGAATTCGACCGCGGTATAGGTGCGCTTGGGGTCGAAATAGCCCACGACCTCACCGCTGCCGCCCTTGATGTAGCCGTCCTTCGAGGTGTCGATGGTGACCCAGCCCTCGGTGTCGCAGCCGATGTCCTCGTTGCCCCAGATGGTGACCTTGTCGCCGGGGTTGCCGATCGGCCACAGGCTGTAGCCGACCGGCCCGCAGGGCGTGTGGTTGATGCGGATGTCGTCCATCGCGTTGGGCATGCGCCGGTAGGTGGCGTTGACGCCCCACGACCAGGCCTGGTTGATCATCTGCTGGAACCCGAGGATCGCCTCGTCCTGATATACCGCGTCCAGATCGCGGCTCACGCTCTGGCGCAAGTCGTCCACGGGAAGGTTGTAGGAATCGTCGACCGGGCCGATCTGGGCACCGAGCACCGGCTCCATGTAGCCCGACCCGGTGATCGGATTGGTCGCGGCACGCCAGCCGCCGAGCGCATAGAAGGTGCGCTCGTCGATCAGGCCGCCGGCGAAGTTGTAGTTGATGATGTTGGTGACCGGCAGGTAGTAGCGGCCAAGGTTGCCGAACAGCTTGGTGGTGCCATCGCTCTTCATGTCCCAGGCGAATCCGAAGCGCGGCGACACCAGGCCGTCCATCTTGATGAAGCTGTCGCCGGCGGCGGTCTTGTTGTCGAAGGCATCCACGCGCACGCCCAGGTTCAGCACCAGGCTCGGCGTCACGTTCCAGATGTCCTCCAGGTAATAGGCATTGGCGGTGGTCTCGAACACGCCGCCATCGATGCGCCGGCGCCCCATGACGATGGCATCCACGCCTGCAGGCACGGTGGCGCCATTGTCCAGCTCCGCGCCCGCGGTGGCGCCGAACACCGTGTAGCGCATCAGGGTCGGGCCCGGATAACGGGTCGTGCGGTCGGTGGTCATCTCCTCCCGGTCCAGGCCGAAGCGCAGCAGGTGGTTGCCCAGCGCCCATTCGAAATCGAGGCGGCCCACCTTGCGCTCGTCGTAGTGATCCACGACCGAAGTCGAACCGCTGGGATGGCAACTCACCGATGGCCTGCCCATCGCGACCCAGCGGGCGTTGTAGCTGCTGTCGATCAGCACCTGCGAGCAGGGGCCGTCGGCCGGCGAGTACGCCAGGCTGCTGCTGCGGTTGACGCCGTACATGGCCTTGGCGGTGAAGTTCTCGCCGAAGTGGCCGATGTAGGTGGCCGACCCGTTCTTGCCGCCGCTCTCGGACGTGCTCTCGCCGGTCAGGCTGCCGACGGCGCGGGTATCGAAGTTGTAGCTGAACACCGAGGTGTTCGTCTCCGCCTCGTCGGAGAACGCGAGCAGCTCCAGCCTGTGGTTGTCATTGATGTTCCAGTCCAGCTTCGCGCCCCAGAAACCATTGTCCGAATCGCCATTGGACCAGGTACTGCCACTGGAGTTGGTGTAGCCGGAACCGGTCTGGCGTTGCTCGTACATGGCGAACAGGAACAGGCGGTCCCGGATCAGCGGGCCCGAGGCCCAGGCATTGGCCTTCAGGAAGCTGCTGCGGTCGCGGCTGGAGCGGTAGGTGGCCGATACGGCGGTGCCGTCGCCGTCGACCGCATTGAACAGGTGGTCCTGGGCGGTCGACTGCCAGGCGGAGGGCTCGAACGTGAATTCCAGGCCGCCATGGAGTTCGTTGCTGCCCGAACGGGTAACGGCGTTGATCACGCCGCCGGTGCTGCGGCCGAACTCCACCGAGTAGCCGCCGGTCTTGATCTGGAACTGGTCGAAGAAGGCAAACGGTGCGGTCGAGAAGCTCTGGCGCCGGTAGAAGTCGGTCACGTTCAGGCCGTTGATGAACACCGAGTTCTCGGCCACCGACGAGCCCCCGAAGGAGATGCCGCCGAAACTGGCGTTGCCGGGGATCACGCCCGGTGCCAGCAGGGCCACCGAGGACAGGCTCTGGTCCACCGGCATCCGCGCCAGTTCCTCGCGGTTGATGTTGGTGGCGGTCTCGGTGGAGAACACGTCGACGCGGTTGACCACCCGGTTGCCCACCACCTGGATCGCATCGAGGTTGGCCACGCCGCCCTCGCCGCCGAGGTTGACGGTGGTGGTACCGCCGAGGGACACGCTGACCGTCGCCCCCTCGCCCACCGGCTGGCCATTGCGCAGCAATTGCAGCCGATAGTCGCCTACCGGCAACTGGGTCAGGCGGTAGACGCCGTCGTTGCCGACGGTCGCCGTGCGCGTGGCCCCCGTGGCAACGTGGGTCACGGTGATCTGGTCGCCGGCGCTGGCCCGTCCGGCCACCGCGCCGGTCGCGCTCTGCGCCATGGCCGCCGGTATCGTCATCGCGCCGAGGCACGCGCCCAGCGCCACGTACAACGCCGCTTTCCTCAAGGTCCTGGTGTTCATCCCCGTGTCTCTCCCACGTTGGTGTTGGTGGTGGTGTCGTCGCTGCCGGAACCGGCGGTCCCATCGCCTGCCGGCAACATCTGCCATTCGAACCGGTACTTCCACTGGTCGAAATAGAGGTTCCCGCCCGCCCACTCGACCTCGCCGCGCTGCGAATCCACGGTCTCGGAACGGAAGTGGTGCTTGGCCGGAACGAACTGCTGCGAGAACCCGTCGTTGAACGCGACCCGGTATGCGTCCAGGCCGCCCAGGTAGAACCAGCGCAATGCCGGATCGTCGCTGGCGAGCTGGCCGGTGGTCACATCCATCGGCACCCAGCCGTAGGGCGCCAGGTACAACGCGCCCCAGTCATGCATGGTGTCGTGGCCCTCGGCATCCTCGGAGTAGGCCCATCCCGACTGCCAGCGCGCCGGAATGCCGTTGAGCCGCAGCAGCGCCATCAGCAGCAACGTCTGCTGGCCGCAATCGGCGTGGTTGGCGTGCAGGGCATGGTCGCTGATGCTGGAGAGGGTCGAATACTCGCGCGCGCCGCCCCAGGGGATCCGGTCCACCGCCGCGAACAGCTTCTGCGCGACCCGGTAGGGATTGGTTTCGTCGCCGACCACCTGCGCGGAGAACGCGCGCAACGCCGGGGTGAACCGGATGTGCGGCGGTTCCTCGGCCAGGAACGGGGCCAGCGCCGGATCGTCGGGCGGGGCCTGCACGCGCTGCGGGTCGATGGCGAAGTGGCGTGCGTACACGGTCAGTTCGTAGCTCACCGAGAATGCCGTCGGCTCCCCGGCCACCGCGGTACGTTCCAGGTACACGGTGCGCTGCAGGGTTTCCTCCGGCGCCACCTGGCCGCCGGCCGGCGCGGTATCGAGCAGGCGGATGCGCTCCTGCTGGCCGTCGATGGCGCGCGGGAACGGGATCCAGGCACGCACGGTCTCGCCGGCCGGAACCGCGTCGGCATCCACCACCAGCGACTGGGTCACCCGGACCCGGCGCGGAGCCACGCTGGTGGCGCCATCGTGGGCGGCGGCGATCACTTCGGCGTGGTGCGGATGCAGGCGCTCGTACGGACCGGCATCGAATGCTTGGACCGGGGGCGCGCGCCGCGCGGCGGCCTCGGGGCTGAGCCGGAACAGGTTGGATACCGAGCGGTTGAAGTAGCGAGGCTGTCCGTCGATGTCCATGCGCTCGACCAGGCCGTCCCGGTCCCAGGCGTCGAATTCCTGTTCGCGCAGGTCCGGGATCGACTGGCGCAGCCGGGCCAGCACCGCCGCGCGGTCCAGGTCGAAGTCCAGGCGGATGCGCCGCATGCGTTCGCGTTCGAACTCCAGGGCCTGGCGTTGCGCCGCGGTGGACGCCGGGTCGGCCAACGCGGCGGCAATGGCCGCCTCGGCGCCGCGGAAGTCGCCACGGTCCACTGCCGCGGCCACGGCCGGTGGCGCGCCGGCCGCGGGTCCGGCCTGCACCCCGAAAGTCGTCAGCGCCATGAGCGCAGCCGCCATGGCCACGGGCCACGAGTGGCACCTGTGCGGCATCGGCTGGCGGGTGGACTGGCAATGGCGGGGTCCCACGGCGACACTTCCCCAGTGCGGTGGCTCGTGGCCGGTGTAACACGCCCCCGGAGACGGGTCAATAATTTATTCTTGACGTTGCCAACATTCGGAATAACTATTCCTTCTTCAACCGCCTGCAGGGGGAGCACCGGCGCATGACAATCCCGTACCCGGCGTCCACGGCCCGGCACCCGGCGGCTCGTCCGCGCAGCACCCGGTGGTGCCTGCTGCTGGCGGCATTGCTGCCGGCGGCCCTGGCCGCACACGAGAAGACCCCCGATCCGCCGACCGGCGTGGTCGCGGTGCGCCAGGCCGACCTCGCCCCGCAGCACTGGATCGCGCCATTGTCCGAGCCGGACCGGGTGATCCTCGACCGCGCCGCCATCGCCGTGCAGAACGCACGCATGCGCGCCCTCGACAAGTCGATCCTGGACATCGCCGCCCTGCCCGACCCACTGCCGGCGGCCTTCGTCCGCGGCCAGGTCGAGGCGATCTCCGCCCCGCCCACCCGGACCCTCCACGACGAGCATGGCCGACCGGTCGCGCCGGACGAGCTTGCCGCGCTGCAGCATGCCTTGGCGCTGGATGCGGTCCAGGCCACTCGCCCGGTCCACTACGGCCTGGTGGTGCATCGGGCCGACCTGCGCGCCTTCCCCACCCGGATGCGGGTGTTCAATTCTCCCGGCGACACCGACATCGACCGCTTCCAGGAATCGGCGCTGTTCCCCGGCGACGCGGTGGCGGTACTGCACGAGAGCCGCGACCGGCAATGGCTGTTCGTCGCCAGCGAGCGCTACACGGCCTGGATCGAGACCCGCCACGTCGCCCTGGGCGACCGCGACGCGGTGCTCGGCTACGCCCGGCGCGAGCCCCATGTAGTGGTCACCGGCGCGACCGTGCGCACCACCTTCACCCCCGAGGAGCCGCGGGTCTCGGCGTTGCAGCTGGACATGGGCGTGCGCCTGCCGCTGCGCAGCGACTGGCCGCCGATGCAACCGGTCAACGGCCAGCATCCGCACGCCTCGCACGTGGTGGAGCTGCCGGTGCGCGACGCCGACGGCCGCCTGGCCTTCGCCCCGGCGCTGATCCCGAAGGTCGCCGATGTCAGCCCCGACTACCTGCCGCTGACCCCGGCCAACCTGCTGCGGCAATCATTCAAGTTCCTCGGCGAACGCTACGGCTGGGGCCACGGGTATGACGCCCGCGACTGCTCGGGCTTCGTCTCCGAGGTCTACCGCAGCTTCGGCGTGCTGCTGCCGCGCAACACCCGCGACCAGGCGGTCAGCCCGGCGCTGGACCGGATCGGCTTCGCCACCGAGGACGGCCTGGACGGGCGCATGCGCGCGGTGCGCGAGCTGCAGGTCGGCGACCTGGTCTACATCCCCGGCCACGTGATGATGGCGATCGGCCACCAGGACGGGATGGCCTACATGATCCACGACACCAACGGCGGCAGCTGGGCCGGCGCCGACGGCCGGCGCGTGCGCGCCAGCCTCAACGGCGTGTCGGTGACCCCGCTCGAACCGATGCTGTTCTCCGACACCGGCACCTACGTCGACCACATCACCAGCATCCAGCGGATGCGGCCCCTGCCCAGCGAAGGAACGTCCCGCGCGCCATGAAGATCACCGCCATCGAGCTGGGCATGCTGCGCGTGCCGCTGAAGACCCCGTTCAAGACCGCGCTGCGCACGGTCGACACGATGGAGGACATCGTGGTGCTGGTGCGCACCGACAGCGGCCATACCGGCTACGGCGAGGCGCCGCCCACCGCGGTGATCACCGGCGACACCCACGGCTCGATCATCGAGGCCATCGAGCGGCACATCAAGCCGCGCCTGATCGGCCAGGACATCGCCAACCTCAACCGCATCTGCGGCCTGATCCAGGGCGCGATGGAGCGCAACACCAGCGCCAAGGCCGCGGTGGAGATCGCGGTCTACGACCTGTGGGGCCAGCTCCACGGCGCACCGCTGTACCAGATGCTCGGCGGCGGCGATCCGGTGATCACCACCGACATCACCATCAGCGTGGACCACATCGACAAGATGGTGGCCGACTCGATCGCCGCGGTCGATCGCGGCTTCGACTCGCTGAAGATCAAGGTCGGCAAGGACATCGGCCTGGACATCGAGCGGGTCAAGGCGATCCATGCCGCGGTCGAGGGCCGCGCCCTGCTGCGCCTGGACGCCAACCAGGGCTGGACCGCGAAGCAGGCGGTCTACGCGATGCACGCGCTGGAGGAGGCCGGGGTGCTGCTGGAACTGCTCGAGCAGCCGGTCAAGGCGGCCGACATCGAGGGCCTGAAGTACGTGACCGAGCGGGTGCATACCCCGGTGATGGCCGACGAGAGCGTGTTTGGCCCCAGCCAGGTGTTCGACCTGATCCAGCGTCGCGCCGCCGACATCATCAACATCAAGCTGATGAAGACCGGCGGCATCTCCAACGCGGTGCGCATCGCCGACATCGCCTCGCTGTACGGGGTGCAGTGCATGATCGGCTGCATGCTCGAATCGGCCATCTCGGTGGCCGCGGCGGTGCACCTGGCGGTGGCCAAGGCCGACGCGATCACCAAGGTCGACCTGGACGGTCCCTCGCTGAGCCAGTTCAACCCGGTCGAGGGCGGAGTGATCTTCAACGAATCGGAGATCTCGATCACCGACGCGCCCGGCCTGGGCATCCGCGAGATCCGCGGCCTGGAGCCGCTGGCCCGCTGAGGCCGGCGCCGGTTGCCAGGCGCACCCGTCCAGGATGAAGATCGCGCCCATGCCGCCGTTGCTGAAGATCCGCTCCGAACGCGACCAGATGTCGGCGATCGAACGCCGCATCGCCGACTTCATCCTCGACAACGCCCACCTGCTGCGCGACTACTCCTCGCAGCAACTGGCCAGCGCGCTGGGAGTGAGCCAGTCCTCGGTGGTCAAGTTCAGCCAGAAGTTCGGCTTCAAGGGCTATCCGGACCTGAAGTACAGCATCGGCCAGGCGCTGGCCCGCAACGGTGCCGACAAGCCGGCCACCACCACCCCGGCCGACGGGGACGGGGATGAGTACACCCGCCTGGAGGAGGGCCTGCGCCGGAGCAAGGCCGCGGCCGAGGAGGAGACCCGCCTGCTCAACCCGCGCGCGCGGGTCGAGGAGATCGTCGCCCTGGTCGACGGCGCCGGCAAGGTATTCGTCTGCGGCCTGGGCGACGACGGCCTGTTCGCGCGCGAGTTCGCCATGCGCCTGTCGCTGCTGGGCATGCTGGTGGTGGACCATGCCGACCCGATCCTGATGATGGCCAACCTGTCCGCGGTGCGGCCGGGCGACGTGCTGCTGGCGTTCTCGGAGTTCGGCCAGCTGCCGCAGCTGGCGCAGATCAACCGCCAGTTCCAGGCCTGCGAGGGCAAGGTCGTGTCGATCACCCGGCACACCGCCAACCCGCTGCGCGCCCATGCCGACGCGGCGTTGGTGGTCTCGGCCCACGACCCGGCCCCGCACATCGAACAACTGCTGTACCGTTCGTCCCTGCAATACCTCCTCGATTTCCTGTTCGTGCTCCTGTGCCGGGCCAACCCGGAACGGCACCGCCAGCTCGGCACCAACCTCGAACGCATCCAGCACCTGCTGGATTCCTGACCCGGAAGACCGCGCCCATGGCCCCAGCGTCCGCCGCCCTGCCCCCCCTGCGCCCCGCCGGGCGCGGGCTCCGCCTCGTCGTCCTGCTGCTGTCGCTGTGCGCGGCCGCCGGCGCACTCGCCGACCCCGGCCCGCTGCAGGGTGCACGCCAGTTGGTGCTGGTCACCACCGCCGGCTGGGACTCCAACCAGTGCAGGCTCCACCG
>JAFLEA010000048.1 GCA_017302035.1 Lysobacterales bacterium | reverse complement strand
TTGTACTCGATGATGACCGGACATCCGTTCTCGTCCAGCCCGAGCGAGTCGATCCGCCCTTTGTGGGTCTTGCCGGTGACGTACTCGCTATCCAGGAACCGCACGCCCAGAAACGCCTGCATCTGCGTTTCGATCAGCGACTGTAGCTGCCGTTCCACGGTTGCTGCCCGTCCTGGGAGCTCCATGGCTGCGCCTTGGGCAAGGCGAAACAACTGGATGTCACTCATGTCGAATGCTCATGAAATCAAGGCGTTCAGTGATGGTGCAATGTACATAACACGTACGCGCATATGCTTCGCGTCATTCACACTAGCAGAGGCTGTATGGCTTCCGTATCGTCTTCATCGCGCCCCTGCGGCTTTCGTTGGATATCGTCTGGATATGGAAGGTCCGAGGCAGCGAAGAGCGGCCCGGCCACGATGCGATCCAGTAGATCAGCCAATTTCGGGTACTCAGCGAGCGTGTGCTCCAGCAGCCATAGCAATTGCATCAATTCTTGGCTCATAGCCTGCGTCCAGCGCTCCGGTCGGATGTCATCTAGCGACGACGACTTCTTGCCTGCACCATTCTTCATACGGTAGGCCAGCCAAGATTTCACCACTTCCAGCCCAGATACGCTGAAATCGAATATTTCAGGGGCAACATTGACGATGACGCCAGCACCCACGCGCAACTCACGGGTAGCCGGATCATAAGCGAAATCTTCTGGATAGCCCTCCTGCGTACCGGGAATGGCCTTATCAAGCACTGCTGCACCCTTCGGTACCTGCCCTCCTTTCGTATTCACTGGCACGAAGCGCTCACCATAGGTGTGCCACCAGATAAGCTTTCGACCGATCAAGACAGCCTCAGCGAACAACTCTGGGGAGAGAGTTAGTGGCAGACGCGGACCGGGAACGGTAAGTTCTTCGCTAAAGCTATCCACGTAGCGTGGCGTGGCAAATATGGCATACGCATATGCAAACAAGTCTTCTGCGGCGACGACACAGCCATAGGCTTTGGACAGAAATTCCAGAAGACCGACGGTGACATTAGGTTGAGTGGCTTCGGTATCTCGCCAAAGGGGGATCGCATGCTTGGCCCCAAATGAACCACGAAAATGATCCATATCAGGAATACATGCCGTTACGGTCATCGCCGGCCCCAATCCCAGCACTCCAGATAACAAGGATGTCAGGAATACTTGTCTCTCGGATAGAGTCGCCCATAGATCTGCACGCAGATAGTCGCCTAGTCGCCCATCTGCGAGACACCATTGCCGATCGAAACTGCGATAGCCATAGCGACGCATGTCTGGCATTGGCGCATTGGGCTCGAGGTTGACAATCGGAGTCTGATCCTGCCCTGCCCAAAGCATGGGATAACGCTTTTCCACCTTACGGTCACGAGATTCACGAAACCATCGCTTGCGATCTTCTACATCACCGCCTATCAACGTTCCCCACCGCGCTGACAGCACCGCTTCTGTTTCGCCTATAGGCCAGGAACGCTTGAACTGCGCCCCCGAGTGTTGCCACGGAAACACATCAGCCAACAATGGCCAGTCGAAGTAGGCGCCCTGCACGGCTGGCAAAAATGGCTGCATCCAACCGTCAAACGCCATCTGCCAGTTCAAATCCGCGAAAGCTCCTATGCGCCCAACTTTGTACAGCTTGTCCTCGCGTGTATCCGCATCCACACGTGCGTAGTACACACGTGCAGGCATGTCCGTCTGCGACTCACCATATCGCACACCAATAGCGATGGCCACCGGGGTTTGGATATTAAATACATTGGGTGTCTTACGGGCACCCAGATTGTCGCCACCAAGATCAACTATCCATAGCTCGTCAAAGGCCTCGCGCATCTTCTTCCGCATGCCGACAAAGCCCGGCCCGCGCAAGTAGCTGCTGGCAGTGATGAAGCTCACAATTCCGGCGCCATGCGCTTTCGGGTTCTCGAACAGCTTCCACAACGCCCAGCGCCAGAAATAGACGTAGTCGTTATAAAGATTCTTTAGATGCCCGCCCATGCCGACGTCCTTGGCCGGCTGCAGAAAATCGCGCAGTATTCCCTCGTCGTCTGCATCCTCGCTGGCTTGACTACCACCCTTCTTGCGCACTCTCCTGTCCGCATGACCCTTCTGTGCCTCACGATCACCGAAGCGTACCCAGCCTCCCTTACGCAGCGCTGTAGGCGTGGGGTTGGCGGGGTCCTCGGCCTGCTCGCGGTCATAGGGCGGATTGCCCATGCACACCAACACCTGTGTCTCACGCTTGACGCGGATAGCACGCTTATGCTCATCGGTTAGAACCTTCCCGAACACACTGCCGGACGGTGCCTGGGCATTGGGTGATTCGAGTGTATCGGTCAGGTATACATGCAGGCCATCGTCTGGAAACTCACCGCCATGTGCACGGATCGCCTCGCTAATACGTAGGTGTGCCACCGCATATGGTCCCACTAGTACCTCAAAAGCATGGGTGTTCTTCGCTAGCTCGGTAGCAGCAGCACCTACCATACCTTTACCCCACACCGCTTCGACCTCAGTCAACGCGTGCTCAATCATCGCCAGTGGGTAGGCCGCAGTGCCTGCGGCAGGGTCCAAGAACACTACACCCTCGTCGGCATAGCCCCGACCTTTTCCAAAACGGGTACGCAGCAACTCGTCACCCAGTCGAACTTGACAGCGAATAACTTCGACAGGCGTGTAGTAGACACCGCGATCCTTTCGTAGCTTTGGGTCGTAGGCTTCGAGAAAGTCCTCATAGAAATAGACCCAAGGATCGCCTTTTCGAGTCAGCTTCTCAGGCGCCACTGCTGCAACCATCCGCTCCAAAACATCCACGGCGGTCGCCACCTCCCTGCGCGCATCTGGCAATGCCATGTGCCGCAGCACGCTGGCCAGCAACTTGTGTCCAGAATCAAGCCTCCTTGCGGCCGTCTCCGTGGTCAATTTCTCTTCACCAAGCAGGCGTGCCAGCAATAGTGCGTAGGTCAGAGTCTGCGCATAAGTGTCGGCAAAGTCGCGATGACTGGCGTTGGGAAACAGTGCCTGACGAATCTCCGAACTCAATGCATACAGCGTGGACTTCTTATCCCGCAGCACGTCGGACACATCATCGCGTAGCATCTGGCACAGTGGCGCCAAGGTCTGAGCCAGCGCCTTAGGGGAGGCCGGTGGGATTGGCTCCCATTGGACGAAATCATTTAGCAGCGCTTTCAGCCTATTTGCAGCGTCATCGACGATATTTCCCTCATCATCGACAACCCCGGCAACCTTGGTGACGACTTCACCGCTTCGATACAGGCCCCAGTCCCGGCCATTACAGTAGATCAGGTTTGGCAGGGCCTGGAATCTCTTCCACTGCTGCCTGTCCACGCCCTTCAGCTTATTCGGATCGGCGCTCTTACCCGGCTCCTTCAGTTCCACGAAGCCGCAAACCGCGCCACGAATCCGCACCGCCATATCAGGGCGCCCGATCTCCAACTTGACCTCGGTGAACGCCTCAACCTTCGGGCCAATGCTTTCGAGAATAGCCTTGACCGGTGACTTGAGCTGGTCTTCCGGCTGCGCTCCCGATGGAAGGTCAGCTGCAAGCACCTTCGCCAGTGCACTCAATCCATCAAGCCAAACGCCCATGCCGTCACTCCATTCCCCGCCTAGCGGGACAGACTATCTACTCTCATCCAATACGTCACCTGTGACGTTCATACTTGCCGCGCAAAACCACCGCCGCCCTGCTCTGGCACTCTACCTCTGCCAGTAGGCACAACTATGCTCAAATCGATACAGGGATTCCTTGATAAATCCCCGACGTCGTCCTTTTCGATCTGATACAGGCGGAGACCATCGAATTCAGGCCCGCGGCTCGATCAAGTTCAATGCCCTGACGAGACCGTCGTGAATTCTATATTCATCGGCCTCAACAAAGCCTTGGGATGGATAGAAGCACTTAAACCGCCACTCAGTGGAAGCGCCTAACTTGAAGCCAATAATCGAATTATCAAACAAAAATTTCAAATAGGTAACGATGGATGTTTCCATGACAGATGGTTCAATGGGACGCAAGTTCTCTAGAAGCTTTTCTTTTGTAATGTTTGTTGAACCATTGCTTTGAATAGCCTGAAAGAGCTTGCGGATGATCGGCTGTTGGACGCCCCATTCATCTAGCAACTCTTGCCTCAACCATTCGGAATAGCCAGGCTCTGCCGCATAAACACTATCGCACTCTAGCTTCTCGAAGTTCGGAGTCTCCTCAGCAAAAGGATCCTCCATTTTCTCTCTCATTGCTTCAACTGTCCTCGAAAGAATGGCAATAAGATCGCGGGGGCGCATCATCGTTCTACGTAAAATATAATTGAACGGTCTTGCTCTTTGGCGCATTTCCGACTTATCGAACATCGCATCAAGATCTAGAACCGGCTGAATTCTTTTTTGAGAGCCAAAGAAATTTACTCTCCGCAAGATCATTGCACTAAGACTATTCTTGCTCCAATGCAGGAGCGCACCGCAATCCTCTCTAAGCTTATTCGCATCATTAATGCTAAGTGTTTCGAATATATCTTCACGCAGAAATATCAGCGGACGAAGGCGGCCCTTGAATTGCGCGTTAATGGCATCCGCAGCCGCAACGAGCCCTCCAATGACTGGCTTAGAGGAGTCCACCGACGAATCATCCCAAGCCCGACGTCCCCCCGCCTTCAGTAGCGGGGCCATCTAGAGTCCGGAGTCTATCTTAGTGGTATTGGCTGCCATCTGCTCGGCGTAGGCGCTCGGGGTCAGTCCGCCAAGCGCCTTTTTTGGTCGCTCCTCGTTGTATTCCCGGCGCCATGTTTCGATGACCGTTCGCGCGTGGAGCAGGCTGGTGAACCAGTGCTCGTTGAGGCACTCGTCGCGGAACCGGCCGTTGAAGGACTCGACGTAGGCGTTCTGGTTCGGCTTGCCCGGCTCGATCAGGCGCAACTGCACGCCGCGTTCGTGCGCCCAGGTCACCATGGCCTTGCCGCAGAACTCCTTGCCGTTGTCGGTGCGGATCACCTGCGGCAGGCCCCGCACGAGCGCCAGGCGATCAAGCACGCGTGTCACGCCCAACCCGGAGATCGCGCGTTCGACCTCGATCGCCACCGCCTCATGGGTCGCATCGTCGACGATCGTCAGGCACTTCAGCACCCGGGCGTCCGCGGTGCGGTCGAACACGAAGTCCATCGACCAGACCTGGTTGGCCGCCGTCGGCCGCACCAGCGGCTGGCGTTCACCCGGCAACACCTTCTTGCGCTTGCGTCGCCGCACCTGCAGCTGTGCTTCCTGGTACAGCCGTTCGACGCGCTTGTAGTTCACCAGCATCCCGTCCTGCCTGAGCTTGAGGTAGATCATCCCGACGCCGTAACGCTTGTGCCGCTGTGCCAGCGCCAGGATCTGCGCCCGCAACTCGACGTTGCGGTCCGGACGCGGCGCATAGCGGTAGGCGCTGGCGCTCATACGCACCACCGCCAGCGCACGGCGCTCGCTCATGCCCCGGTCGATCCAGTCCCGCACCAGCGCCCTGCGCGCCGGCGCGGTCACCACTTTTTTCGCAGGGCGTCCTTGATCAGGTCGTTCTCGAACACCTGCTCGGCCAGCAGCTTCTTCAACCGGGTGTTCTCGGCTTCCAGCTCCTTCAGCCGCTTGGCATCCGGCACGCTCATGCCACCGAACTTGCTGCGCCACAGGTAGTAGGACGCCTCGCTGAACCCGTGCCGCCGGCACAGGTCCTTGATCGGCAAGCCCGCCTCGGCCTCACGCAGGAAGCCGATGATCTGTTCTTCGGTAAAACGCTTCTTCACGTCCAATCTCCTTGTCGTTGGGGATTGGACTCCAGATCGGTCTGCTACTCAAAACCGGGGGAACGTCGGAAGGGCAAAGCCCAGGGGGACCGCTTTTGGATATCCCCTTTACCCCTTGCAGCGAAAAGCCTTTCCAGTCCTTCGCCATACCGGGCTTTTCCTACTCCAGAGAAGCAAACGGACCAATTTTTTTCGAGCCCGCGACAGGTCGTCGCCCGCGGGCACTTGCATTGTTTTGATATTTCCAATAACGTTGAAATATGAAGAACGCAGACGCCGTGGTGCTGTTGAGCGCCCTTTCCCAAGAGACCCGCCTCACCGTCTTCCGGCTGCTCGTCCAGCGAGGACCTGACGGCCTGGCGGCCGGGGCCATTGCGGAACATCTGGACATCAGTCCGGCGACGCTCTCGTTTCACCTGAAGGAACTCACCGCGGCCGGACTGACCCTCTCGCGTCAAGAAGGACGCTTCGTCATCTACTCGGCGAACTACAAGGCCATGGACAAGCTGTTGTCCTTCCTCACTGAAAACTGCTGTGCCGGCACGCCATGCGAAGTGCCTTCTTCCTCGTGTGCCACTCCCGCCAAATAGCCAGGAACACACCATGAAACGTCTACACGTCCACGTCTCCGTCAACAACCTACCCGAGAGCATCCGCTTCTATTCGGGCCTGTTCGCTACCCAGCCGAGCGTCGAGAAGCAGGACTACGCGAAATGGATGCTGGAAGACCCCCGCGTCAACTTCGCCATTTCGACGCGCGCAAACGCTGTGGGCGTCAACCACCTGGGCATCCAGGTGGAAAGCGCTGAGGAGCTGGCGGAAATTGAGGGGCGCGCCCTGGCCGCAGGCCTGGGCAGCGAACCCGAGCAGGGCGCCAACTGCTGCTATGCGCGTTCGGACAAGCATTGGCTGGAAGACCCACAAGGCATCGTGTGGGAAGCGTTCCACACCATGGGCGACATTCCCGTTTACGGCGGCAGCCGCGATGGCAAGGACACACAGGCCCAGGCGCAGGCCTGCTGCGCCCCCACACGGCCAAGTGAGCCGCCGGCCGCCTCGTGCGGAAGCGCTTCGTCCGGCTGCTGCTGATGCCCACCATCCGCGCCGCCATCCCCTCCGACGGTGCAGCCATTCGCGACATGCTGACAGCAGCAGCGCTTCCCACTGCCGACCTGTCGGCAAGCGCGGTGGAGTTTTTAGTTGCTGAAACCGACGGCGTCCTGATGGGCGTCGTTGGACTGGAACCGCATGCCCCGTCCGGGCTTCTTCGTTCGCTGGTGGTGTTGCCTCAGGCGCGTGGCCTAGGCGTGGGTGCCGCCTTGGTGAGCGCCTTGGAACAGCACGCGTGTTCCCGTGGCCTCACCCGCCTGGTCCTGCTCACCGAAACGGCCGAAGAGTTTTTCACCCGCCTTGGCTACGTCTCCGCCGAAAGGGCCTCGATGCCGCCAGACATTCTGGCGACCGCCGAGTTTCGATCGCTCTGCCCATCTTCCGCCGCCTGCCTCTTCAGGGATATCCCGTCGTCATGACCCGCAAGCCCTACAACATCCTGTTTCTTTGCACCGGCAACAGCGCCCGCAGCATAATGGCCGAAGGCTTGGTGAACCACCTGTCCGAAGGCCGCTTCAAGGGTTACAGCGCCGGCAGCCAACCCATGGGACGCGTGAACCCGTTCGCCCTGGAAACGCTCGAGAAGCTCGGGTGTGACACGGAAGGGATGAGCAGCAAAAGCTGGGACGTGTTCGCGGCGCCAGGCGCACCGCAGATGGATTTCATCATCACGGTCTGCGACAACGCGGCGGGCGAAGCCTGTCCCTACTGGCCCGGGTCTCCGACGACCGCGCACTGGGGCTTCCCCGACCCGTCGCACGTCGACGGCGACGACGACGCCAAGCGGGCCGCGTTCGCGAAAACCGCCCAGGCAATTTCCCAGCGTCTGCGCCTTTTCCTGTCCCTGCCCATGGACAAGCTGGACGGCCTGTCCCTGCAGAACGAAGTGCGGGCGCTGGGTTCTCAATGACCTGGGGGCGTCGCCTCGTCGCCGAGGCTCTGGGCACGGCTTTTCTACTGGCGATTGTGGTCGGCTCGGGCATCATGGCCGAACGCTTGTCGGGCGGGAACACAGCGCTGGCCCTGCTGGCAAACGCATTGGCCACGGGCGCCGGTCTGTTCGCCCTTATCCAACTCTTCGGCGGGGTCTCCGGCGCGCACTTCAACCCCGCAGTCTCCCTGGCAATGGCGCTGGACAAGCAGTTGGCCCCCAAAGAGGCGTGCGGCTACATGGCCGCGCAATTTGTTGGCGCTCTGCTGGGTGTGGCGGTCGCGCATGCGATGTTTGACCTTGCGCCGTTCGCCCCCTCGCAACACGTGCGGGAAGGAATTTCCCAGGTGTGGAGCGAGTTCGTTGCCACCTTCGGCCTCGTTTTAGTCATCGCGGGAGTTGCGCGGCATGGCCTGACCTCAACCGCCCTGGCAGTGGCCGCTTACATCACGGCGGCTTATTGGTTCACGGCCTCGACGTCGTTCGCGAACCCAGCGGTGACCCTGGCCAGGGCATTCACGGACAGCTTTTCAGGCATCCAGCTCTCCGGCGTTCCCTGGTTCGTGGCAGCGCAACTCCTGGCCGCCATTGCGGCTGTGATGGTGGCCAAATGGATGTGGGGTCCGGCCGTCACTTCGTCGCGCTGACGCACGCTACTCGGCTTGCCAAACACGCCCATGGTGGTAAACCAGGGCATGGACAAAGCAGCTCAACGCGCCGCGGAGCGCGCCGCCAACTCGTTGTTGAAGGCCGCGGGCTACGACGCCCACGGCAAGCGTCTGCGCAAAGGTTCTACCAAACGAAAAACGATTAAGCATTCTGGCAAGCGTTAGCCGCCTAGCGACGGACACCGGGCTTCGGCGCGGACTTGGCCTTGGGCTTTTCTGTTTCCTGTCTTTCAGCGCGGCGCTTCTTAGCGGCAGCTTCCTTCAGCTGGCCTGCAAACTGTCCAGGAATGTAAGCCGGGATTTCTACAGGTGGTGAGAACAACGCCAGCGTCGCTACTCGCTCGGGAAGCGTCTCCGGTTCTACAAAGGATGGAATCGGTAAACCCCGCTCGTCTACGTAAGTGTTCCGAAGGGTTGAATCCGGAATTTTGTAGTGCCCGGTAATTCGACCGATGGCTTCATTCCTATCTTCCTCCTTCATCCTTTGAGCCTGCAACGCTCGGTCAAGATGCGTGACGAGATAATGGCGAAGCGCGTGGAAACCCATGCCTGGCTCGTCGATGCCCTGCGTCTTGATGAACGCAGAGAACTGCCTAGATAACTGCCGGCCATAGCTCAACCCGTTGCCGCCTGGAAGGTTCGGAAACAACCGCGCCAATCCAGCCGCCCTCACTTCTTCGACATAGCCTAAGAACCCAGCATCAATCACTGGCTGTGCCATCGGGACAAATCTCTTGCTGTTGGGATTTTTTACCTTGTTGCCTTTAATTTTGTGCGTAATCACATAGCCGGGAACGTCCTCAACAAACAGAACGTCAGCGACACTCAGTTGTGCCACTTCTGCCACGCGGGCACCGCTGTAGAGCCCCAACACAACGCCCCAGTAGCGATGGGGCCACTTGGCTGCCCAGCGGCTGAACACTGGACCAAAGACGAGTTTCAGTTCTTCGTGACTGAAAGGCCTTCTCGATTCCGCCTCAGCATCAATGGTGTGTTCACTCGGTTGTTCGATAGCACCCATTGGATTGTGTTGGAGCAATCCCTGCTTTGTTAGCCACGTCGTAAACACATTGAGCCGGTCCCAATGCTTCCTCAGCGTGCGGAGCGCTGGCCTAGGCTCTTCGTTCTCCTTTGAAAGCCTCACAATCTCCTTGACGCTTAGGCCACGATACTGAGGCACCTGCGTTGCGTTTTTCGGCCAGTGCTCTACTGCAGCCATCACTTCCCGAGCATGGTCCACGTTCAATGAAGAAACCGGCATGTCCCCCACCACACCCAACAGAATGCGCAGGGTGTGCCTGCTCTCCGTGATGGTGTTGGGCTGGAGCCGACGAAGGCGCTTGAGGTCTCGCAGGTGACGAGCAATGGCGCCTGAAAGCCGCTTCTTGCGAGGCACCCTCGCCAGCACTGAAATGGGATCTTCCTGGGGAGGGGCCTGCGCCTGAAGTCTTGCAGAGGACTGGCGCATCTGTTCGCGTCGACGCTCCCCCCGTTCGTGCGCCCCTTCATCCACTGCCGCCTTACGCAACGCGGGTCGCCGCAATATCTCGGCAAACATGGTGGCATCTTGCGGCGTGTCGATGTGCACCTCCTCCATCGAGGTGCCATCCGACAACTTCACCCCCTTTAGGATGAGGTCTTGTAGGTCGCCATTCGCCGCTTTCCTCAGTAGTTCAGCGATATCCGTATCGTCCATCTTTTTCCCCGCACGCAAGGCCTTGAACATGACCGAGAGTGCCACGGCCATGTGCGCCGCGACCAGTCGAGCGGCGTCACCAGAGGGCACATGCAAAGCGCGCACCAAAAATCGTGAGCCAATAACGGCACGCAAGTCGGTGGGAACGAGGAAGCGGACATAGAGCCCGCTGGGACGAGATAGAAGCAGCGGCTTCGGCACTGAAACGATACCCCAAACGATACCTAAAGAGGTCGTTTGAAATCTCGTTTTCTTGACTAAAACCCTTGCAAATTCATGCACTTAGGCGCATGATTGGGCTTGAGTGGAGCGGGTGATGGGAATCGAACCCACGTTAGCAGCTTGGGAAGCTGCAGTTCTACCATTGAACTACACCCGCGCGGGACCGGCAGTCTATGCGTCCACGCCCTCCCGGCGCAACGCCGGCCCCGATGCGGTGCGCGCTGGCGCGCCGCACCGCGCGACGGCTCAGAAGCTGCCGCCGAGGGTCAGGAACACGCCGCGGTCGCTGCCGCCGCTCTGGCCGACGCTGCTGCGCAGGCCGAGGTCGGCCTGGAGCCCGCCCCATTGCATCCGCGCGCCCACCGCCACGGTGCCGAAGTCGCCGTCGAAGGCATGCGCCGGCACCGCGTACTCGAGTCCGGACACGGTCTGCAGGCGAGCGGACACCTCCTCCGGCGCATCCTCGAACTCGCGATCCCAGGTCGCGCGCAGATAGGGCTCCCAGCCGCCGGCGTCGTAGCGGGCCTGCCAGCCCAGGCTGCCGACCAGCGAGTCCAGGCCCTGGTCCGAATAGGCCAACGCGGTGGAAGCCGTCGGGTTGTCCTCGGCATAACCGTCCACGTCGATCGACTGCCACAGCAGCCCGGCCACCGGGCCGTGCCGGAACGCGCCGGCACCGAACTCCCAGCCGGCGCTCACCCCGAGGGCGGTGTTGCTGCCGTCGGTGGAACCGGCATGGCGGCGGATGGAGGGTCCCATGCGCACCTCGCGGGTCACGTCATAGTCGAGCGAGGTGTGGCTGAGCTGGCCATTGATCCAGCCACGCTCGCCCTGCCAGCCGAGGAAACCGCCGACGCTGGTGTCGGCCTGGCGGAAGTCGCCGCGCCCGCCGCCGAAGTCGGCGCGCAGGCGCCCATGGCCGAGGAAACCGCCACCGACCAGGCCGTGGCCGTTGGACCAGTCCAGCCCGACCAGCCCGGCCGGGGCCCTGCCGTCGTACAGGCCGTCGTGGTCCTGCAGGTCGGCGCGCAGGCCGCCCCACCAGCGCAGCCCGGCTTCGGCCGGCGCGCCGGCCAGGTGCGAGGCGACCTGCTCGGCGCGGCCGCGGCCGATCGCCTTGGCCGAATGCGGCAGCGCCCCGAGCAGCATCGGGCCTTCGAGCACCGAGATCGCGTAGTCGGCCAGGATCGCGTGCGCAGCGGCGCTGGGATGCACGCCGTCGGCGAACAGGTAGGTGCTGGCCGCATCCGGCGCCACCAGCGAGGACGGGTTGCAGGTCAGCGAGCTTGCTTCGGGCGGCAGGCACGCGGTCTGGGTGACGTTGCGCAGGCCATAGGTGGACGGGCTGGCGATCACCTCGCGCAGCATGGTGAAGGTATCCAGCGGGATCACCCGCAGCCCGGCCTGGGCCAGGGCGCCGTACATGGCGCCGTTGTAGGTCGTGGCGAGCTGGGTCAGCGCCGCCTGCCCGGCCGGCCCGGCGGCGATCGCGTTCGGGGTCCGGCCCATGTCCGGCAGGTTCGGGACCAGGATGTAGCGCGCACCGGCCGCATCCAGGGTGCCGACGATCTGGACCACGCCGGCCACCGCCGTGCCGATGGTCTGCTGTGGCGGCGCGCCGGCGCCGGCGATGGCGAAGATGTCGTTGGCGCCGGTCCAGACCGTGTACAGCGTGCCCGGATCGGCCTTGCCGCCGTTGCCGGCCAGGTAGCGCTGCATCTGCGCGACGGTGGATTCGGCGGCGCCGTTCTGCACTGTCACCCGCGAGCCGCCCTGGGCGTAGTTGTCGCCGCCCTGGTTGTCGGTGCGGCCGTCGCCGTCGTAATGGTCGGCCACGTACTCGGCCCAGACCCAGGCGGGATTGGTGGTGAACTTGCCGGTGATCGGCCGCACCGCCGCCGGCAACTGGTTCTGGAAGTGGCCCGAGTCGGTGAGGCTGTCGCCGAAGAACACGGTGTTGCCGAACTGGCCCGCCAGGGCCGGCGCGGCCGCCAGGGCCAGGGCGACGGCGAGGGTGGATCGGAGCGGACGAAGGGCGGACATGGAATCTCCTGGAATGGTCGGCGCGGGGAAGGCATGCATACGTACGCATGCGCATGGTCATATGGTCCGTCGCCGCGGCTCCGCATTCACGCTGCGCTGCGGCAAACCGCCGCCGATGCGACAATCGGCCCCATGGATATCGTCCTCAACGGAGAGCCGCGCTCGGTCGCGGCGGGCATCACCCTGGCGGCGCTGCTGGAGGCCGAGGGCCTGGCCGGGCGCCGGGTCGCGGTGGAAGTGAACGGCACCATCGTGGCGCGCGGGCGCCACCAGACGCACGCGCTGGACGCGGGCGATCGGGTCGAGATCGTGCATGCCCTGGGCGGCGGCTGAACCGCGCTTGGGCCATAATTGCCCGATGAACGACACCCCCGCGCACGATCCGCTGGTCATCGCCGGCCGGACCTTCCGTTCCCGCCTGCTGACCGGCACCGGCAAGTTCAAGGACCTGGACGAGACCCGCCGCGCCACCGAGGCCGCCGGCGCCGAGATCGTCACCGTGGCCATCCGGCGGACGAACATCGGCCAGAACCCGGGCGAACCCAACCTGCTCGACGTGCTGCCGCCGGATCGTTACACCCTGCTGCCCAACACCGCCGGCTGCTACACCGCCGAAGACGCGGTGCGCACCTGCCGGCTGGCGCGTGAACTGCTCGACGGCCACACCCTGGTCAAGCTGGAAGTGCTCGGCGACCAGCGCACGCTCTACCCGGACGTGGTGCAGACGCTCAAGGCCGCCGAGCAACTGGTGGCCGACGGTTTCCAGGTGATGGTCTATACCAGCGACGACCCGATCCTGGCCCGCCAGCTCGAGCAGATCGGCTGCTGCGCGGTGATGCCGCTGGCCGCGCCGATCGGCTCGGGCCTGGGCATCCAGAACCGCTACACGCTGCTGGAGATCATCGAGAACGCCAAGGTGCCGATCATCGTCGACGCCGGCGTGGGCACGGCATCGGACGCGGCCATCGCCATGGAACTGGGCTGTCACGGCGTGCTGATGAACACCGCGATCGCCTCGGCGAAGCATCCGGTGCTGATGGCCGGCGCCATGCGCAAGGCGGTGGAGGCCGGGCGCGAAGCGTTCCTGGCCGGGCGCATCCCGCGCAAGCGCTACGCCAGCGCGTCCTCGCCGGTGGACGGGCTGATCGGCTGATCCGACGCTTCGATCCGACGATGACCAACCCGTTCGACAGCGAGGGCGCCAAGGCCCCGCCCAAGCCCTATACCGCCAGCGAAGGCCGCCGCGAGATCCGCAGCTTCGTGCTGCGCCAGGGCCGCTTCACCCCGGCCCAGCAGCGCGCCTTCGACCAGGCCTGGCCGCGCTTCGGCCTGGACTACGCCGGCGGCGTGCGCGACCTGGACGCCACCTTCGGCCGCCCCGCGCCCAAAGTGCTGGAAATCGGCTTCGGCAACGGCGAGGCGCTGCGCTACGCCGCGCGGCAGGATCCGGCGCGCGACTATGTCGGGATCGAGGTCCACGCCCCCGGCGTGGGCCGCCTGCTCAACGCGCTGGCCGAAGACGACGCCGGCCACGTCCGCCTGTACCACCACGACGCGGTCGAGGTGCTGGGCCACGAGATCGCCGACGGTGCGCTGGACGAGATCCGGATCTACTTCCCCGACCCCTGGCACAAGAAGCGCCACAACAAGCGCCGGCTGGTGCAGCCGGAGTTCGCCGCGCTGCTGGTGCGCAAGCTGCACCCGGGCGGGCGCCTGCATCTGGCCACCGACTGGGAGCCCTACGCCGAGCACATGTGGGACGTGCTCGACGCGACCCCGGGCCTGGCCAACCGCGCCGGTCCGCGCGGCCACGTGCCGCGCCCGGAATGGCGGCCGCAGACCCACTTCGAGCGTCGCGGCGTGAACCTCGGCCATGGCGTCTGGGACCTGCTCTACGACCGGATCGACGGCACCGCGGCCGCGGCCGGGCACAAGCCGCCGGGAGAGGGCTAAACTCGCATCGCATGAGCGTCGCCCCGCCCGCCTCCAGCCCGGTCCCGATCGCCGGTCGCGCGCGCCGCTCAGCCACCCCAACGCCATAAGGACCCCGGCGCCCGATGGATCCCGGCCTGACCCTGACCAACGACATGCGCCTGGTACTCGGGCTGGTCGGGTTCACGATGGCGATGTTCGTGTTCGACCGGATCCGCGCCGACCTGGTCGCGCTGGTGGTGCTGGTGGTGCTGGGCATCACCGGGCTGGTGGCGCCGGAGGAGATCTTCAGCGGCTTCTCCGGCAACGCGGTGATGAGCATCATGGCGACCATGGTCCTGGGCGCGGGCCTGGAGCGCACCGGCGCGCTCAACCGCCTGGCCGGCTGGCTGCTGCGCCGCGGTCACGGCAAGGAACAGCGGCTGCTGGCGATGACCAGCCTGGTCGCCGGGCTCAACTCCTCGTTCATGCAGAACCCATCGGTGATGTCGCTGTACCTGCCGGTGGCCGCGCGCCTGTCGGCGCGCAGCGGGCTGTCGATGGCGCGGCTGATGCTGCCCCTGGTCTCGGCGATCGTGATGGGCGCGGCGCTGACCATGGTCGGCAACTCGCCGCTGATCCTGCTCAACGACCTGCTGGTGTCGGCCAACAACAACCTGCCCTCCGGCATGGCCACCCTGGAACAGCTGCCGATGTTCGCGCCGGCGCCGGTCGGCCTGGCGCTGCTGGCCGCCTCGCTGCTGTATTTCCGCTTCTACGGCAACCGCAAGCTGGCCGAACTGGAGGACAGCGGCGAGAACACCACCCCGGCCAGCACCGAAAGCTATTTCGCCCGCACCTACGGCATCGAGGGCGACGTGTTCGAGTTGGTGGTCAGCGCCGAGAGCCCGCTGGTGGGCATGGCGGTGGCCGACGCCGAATCCCTGCACGACGCACCGTTGCTGCTGGCGCTCAAGTCCGGCAACGACACCCGCCTGGCGCCGCCGGCCGACATGCGGATCTGGGTCGGCAGCGTGCTCGGGGTGATGGGACCGCGGCAGCAGGTGGCCGACTTCGCCCAGAACCAGTTCCTGCGCATGTCCTCGCGACTGCGCCACCTGGGCGACCTGTTCAACCCCGCGCGCGCCGGCATCTCCGAAGCGGTGATGCCCCCGACCTCGCGCCTGATCGGCAAGAGCGCCAGCGAGCTGCGCCTGCGCCAGCAGCTCGGCATAAGCCTGCTGGCGATCAACCGCGACAAGCAGGTGATCCGCGAGAACGTGCGTTCGGTGCCGTTGCGCGCCGGCGACATGCTGGTGTTCCACAGCATGTGGCAGGACCTGGCCAACGCGGCCGGGAGCCGCGACTTCGCCGTGGTCACCGACTACCCGAAGGCCGAGCAGCGTCCGCACAAGTTCAAGATCGCCATGGCGATCTTCGCCGTCACCATGGCGATCGCGCTGACCGGCAAGCTGCCGGTGGCGCTGACCCTGATGACCGGCGTGGCCGGGATGCTGCTGGCCGGGGTGCTGAAGATGGACGAGGCCTACGCGGCGATCAGCTGGAAGACCGTGTTCCTGATGGCCTGCCTGATCCCGCTGGGCTGGGCGATGGACAGCAGTGGCGCGGCGGCGTGGGTGGCCGGGCACACCCTGGAACGGCTGCCGGGGGGCACGCCGCCCTGGGTGGTGCAGATCGTGGTGGCGCTGCTGACCACCGGCTTCTCGCTGGTCATCAGCCATGTCGGCGCGGCCATCGTGATGGTGCCCATCGCGATCAACCTGGCCCTGGCGGTCGGCGGCGATCCCACCGCCTTCGCGCTGATCACGGCCCTGTCGGCCTCCAACAACCTGATGACCGCGTCCAACCCGGTGATGTCGATGATCACCGGCCCGGCCAACTACTCCGCACGCGACCTGTGGCGCGTGGGCGGCCCGCTGTCACTGATCTACGCCGTGATCACGGTGGTGGTGGTCAACCTGATGTTCTGGGGCCATGCATGAGGCTGGCCGGCGCCGCGGGCATGGCCAGCCAGACCTGGCCGTCGCGCACTTCCACCGGCACCGGGCGCAGGGCATCACCGCGGCAGGGACCGGCCACGCACTGGCCGCCCTCCAGCTCGAAGCTGGCGCCATGCGCGGCGCATACCAGCCATCCTTCGCGACTCTGCATGAACTTGCCCGGCGCCCAGTCCAGGCGGCGACCGGCGTGCGGGCACACGTTCAGCCAGGCACGCACCGCATCGCCCTGGCGGTAGAGGATCAGCGACTCGGCATCGCCGTCCAGCACCGCCTCGGTCTCGGCGAACGCGCCATCGGCCAATGCATCCAGGCTGAGCAACGGTTCAACGTTTAACGATCCCATTACAACCTCGCCCGCGCGCGAACGGATACTGCACGCGTCCGCCATTCTGGCACGCCCATCCCGATGCACGCCCGCGCCTTCCGTTTCGATGCCTTCCACCATGCCCCGCGCAAGCCGCGCTCGCCGTTGCTGCGCGTGCTGTTCGGCCTGATCGGGCTGGCCTTGCTGACCCTGCTGGTGTTTTTCGGCCTGTTCGTCGGTGCGGCGATGCTGGTTGCGGGGCTGGCCTGGCGCCTGCTGCGCCGGCGCGACACACACGGCGCCGGCCACCCGGGCGGCAACCCCGCGCAAGTGGTCGACGCCGAATACCGGGTGATCGAACGCCCGGAGTTGCCGGCGCCGCGCTGAGCGCCGTCGCGCGCGGCCGGTCCGGCGCGCACGCGCGATGCCGCACCGCTTAGACTGGTGCGCTAACGCAAGCGGATTCCGCGCATGACCGGCACGACTCCCCCCCGCGCCCACGCCACCGACGCGATCCCCGCCGCGGACACGCCGCGCCTGGCGGTGCGCGGCGGCGGCCGTTTCCCGGTCCGCCGCATCTATTGCGTCGGCCGCAACTTCGCCGACCACGCACGCGAGATGGGGGCGACCGCGCCTGCCTCGAAGGCCGAGCGCGGCACCCCGGTGTTCTTCATGAAGCCGGCCGACGCCGTGTTCACCGGCGAGGTGGTGCCCTATCCGCCGGCCACCTCCGACCTGCACCACGAGGTGGAGCTGGTGGTGGCACTGGGCCACGACGCGCCGGCCGGCGAACTGCCGCTGGCGCGGGCGCCGGCGCTGGTGTTCGGCTACACCGTCGGCCTGGACCTGACTCGCCGCGACCTGCAGGCCGCAGCCAAGGCCAAGGGCCTGCCCTGGGACACGGCCAAGGGCTTCGACCACTCGGCGCCGGCCGGCGAACTGGTGCCGGCGGCGGAGGTCGACGGGCTGGATTCGCGGATGCTGGAACTGCGGGTCAATGGCCAGGTGCGCCAGCGCGCGTCGTTGTCGGAGCTGGTCTGGAACGTGCCGGAGATCCTGCACGAATTGTCCAAGCTCTACGCGCTGCGCGCCGGCGACCTGGTGTTCATGGGTACCCCGGCGGGGGTCGCCGCGCTGCAGCCGGGCGACCGCTTCGAGGCCAGCCTGGAAGGCGTCGCCACCCTGCATGGCCGCATCGGCGGGTGAACCGGCGGCGCCGGCCGGGTTAGGCTAGCCAGGCACACCGCATACACCAAGGAGACAGGCATGGGCATGATGGCGGAATTCAAGGAGTTCGCGATGCGCGGCAACGCGATCGACCTCGCCGTGGGCGTGGTCATCGGCGCCGCGTTCGGCAAGATCGTCACCGCGCTGGTCGACAACGTGATCATGCCGCCGATCGGGCTGCTGATCGGTGGGGTCGATTTCACCGACTGGGCCTGGACCCTGAGGGAAGCCAGCGTCGACGCGGCCGGCAACGCGGTACCGGCGGTGAGCATCGGCATCGGCACCTTCCTCAACGCGGTCATCCAGTTCCTGATCGTGGCCTTCGCCATCTTCATGGCGGTCAAGGCGATGAACCGGTTGTCGCGCGCCGAGCCGCCGCCGCCGGCCGCGCCGAGCGAAGACGTGCTGCTGCTGCGCGAGATCCGCGACTCGCTCAAGCCCCCGCGGACGTGAGCGACGGCGCGCGCCCGCGACTCCGGCTCCGGGGGCCGGGGCCGCGCCGCCGGTGCTAGGCTGCGACGCTTGCCTGACCGGAGTCCGTATGCGCCTTGTCCTGCTTGTCGCCGCCCCGATCGCCTCGTTGCTGCTGGGCACCGCCGCGGCGGTGGCGGATGCCGCCGAGACCCGCATCCCCGACCGTGCCCTTGAGCAGGCGGCGCACCTGCGCGAGCGCGCTCTGGCCGACGACACCGGCTGGAAGGTCGTCGAGTCGCTGACCACGGAGATCGGCCCGCGCCTGGCCGGCAGCCAGGCCGACGCGCGCGCGGTGGCCTGGGCCCAGGCCAAATTCCGCGAGTTGGGCTTCGACCGGGTGTGGACCGAGCCGGTCACCTTCCCCAGGTGGGTGCGCCGCGGCGAGCGCGCCGAGGTGCTGGGTCCGCATGCGCAACCGCTGACGATCACCGCGCTGGGCGGCAGCCCGGGCGGCACGATCGAGGGCGAGGTGGTGCGCTTCGCCGACCTGGCCGCGCTGGAAGCGGCGCCGGACGGCTCGCTCGCCGGCAAGATCGCCTTCGTCGACTACCGGATGGCTGCCGCGCGCGACGGCAGCGGCTATGGCAAGGGCAGCGCGGTGCGCTCGCGCGGCCCGTCGCTGGCGATCCGCAAGGGCGCCGGGGGGTTCCTGATGCGTTCGGCCGGCACCGACAACCATCGCGTCGCGCACACCGGCATCACCCGCTTCGACGAGGGCCTGGCGCCGGTGCCGGCAGCGGCCCTGAGCATCCCCGACGCCGACCAGCTCGCGCGCCTGGCCGCACGCGGCCCGGTGCGGGTGCGCCTGGAGGTGGACGCCGGCTGGGACGGCGAGTACACCTCGCAGAACGTGATCGGCGAGATCACCGGCAGCCGCCACCCGGAAGAGGTGGTGCTGATCGGCGGCCACCTGGATTCCTGGGACCTGGGCACCGGCGCGGTGGACGACGCCGCCGGCATCGGCATCACCATGGCCGCCGCGCACCTGATCGGGCAGTTGCCGCAACGCCCGGCGCGGACCGTCCGCGTGGTCGCCTACGCCAACGAGGAACAAGGCCTGCACGGTGGCCGCGCCTACGCCGATGCACACGCCGGCGACGCAGCCCGCCACCAGCTCTCCGCCGAAAGCGACTTCGGCGCCGGCCGCATCTACGCCTTCAACACCGGCGCACCGGAACATGCGCGCGAAGCCACCCGGCAGATCGCGCAGGCGCTGGCACCGCTGGGCATCGAATACGCGGCGGACAAGGGTGGTCCCGGCCCGGACATCGGCCCGCTCGCCGCCCAGGGTGCGACCTGGGCCTGGCTGGCGCAGGATGGCAGCGACTATTTCCACCTGCATCACACCGCCGATGACACCCTGGACAAGATCGATCCGGCCGCGCTGGCGCAGAACGTGGCCGCGTACGCCGTGTTCGCCTACCTGGCCGCGGAGGCCGAGGGCGATTTCGGCAGCGGCCGGGCACCGGCGCAACCCGGACCGGCCAGCGGCCGGATGACCCCCGCGGATCCGGCCGGCGCCGCGCGGCGGCTGGCGCTGCGGCTGATCGATGGCCCGGGGCCATCGGC
>JAFLEA010000047.1 GCA_017302035.1 Lysobacterales bacterium | reverse complement strand
AGCACGGCTACTACCGCGAATACACCGTGCCCACGCCGGGCCTGTCGCATCGCGGAGCGCGGCGGATCGTCACCGGCGGCGATCCGCCGCGAGAGTGGTACTACAGCGACGATCACTACGACAGTTTTCGCCGGTTCCAGCCCCCCAGCACCGAGGCCTCGCGATGACCACTTCCGGATTCGACATCGGCCTGGACGATGCCACCCAGGCCGGCGTCTACGCCATCGAAGCCCCCGACCTGGCGGCGCTGGCCGCGGCGGCGCGCGACGCCGGGCTGCTGGTGCGGCGCATCGAACTGGGTGGCTGCCGCGACAAGCAGGCACTGCTGCTGCGCATCGGCGCGGTACTGGACCTGCCGCCCGGCTGGGGCCGCAACTGGGATGCGCTGATGGACGCACTGCGCGACCTGGAGTGGCTGCCCGCGCCGGGCTATGCGCTGCTGCTCGACGCTGCCGGGCAGTTGCAGGCGCAGTGCCCGCACGACCTGGAAACGCTGGTCGGGGTGTTGCAGGAGGCTTCGGCATGGTGGGCCGAGACGGGGGTGCCGTTCTGGGCCTTCATCGCGATCGACGGCGCCGATGCCGCTCAGCCGTCCAGTTCGGCCCAGCGCGCATAGGCGGCGTCCAGTTCTTCCTGCGCCAGCGCCATGCGCCGGGTATGGGCGGCCACCTGGGCCGGGACCTGCTGGTAGAACCCGGCCTCGGACATCGCCGCGGCCAGCGCCGACAACTCGCCCTCCAGCGCCTCGATCCGCGCCGGCAACTGCTCCAGTTCGCGCGATTCACGGTAGCCGAGCTTGCGCTTCGCGCCGGCGCTGGGCGACGGCGGTGCTGCCGTGGCGGGCGGCGGCGCAACGATCGCCTTCGCCGCCACGGCCTCTCTCGGCGGCGGCCGCTGCCGCAACCACGGCTGGCTTTGACGAAGCCAGTCACTGTAGCCACCCACGTACTCGCCGACCCGGCCCTCGCCTTCCATGACCAGGGTCGAGGTCACCACGTTGTCGAGGAAATCGCGGTCGTGGCTGACCAGCAGCAGGGTGCCGGCGTAGTCGGCCAACAGCTCCTCCAGCAGCTCCAGGGTCTCCGCGTCCAGGTCGTTGGTCGGCTCGTCCATCACCAGCAGGTTGGACGGCCGGGCGAACAGCCGCGCCAGCAGCAGCCGGTTGCGCTCGCCGCCGGACAGGCGGGTGATCGGCGCCCGCGCCCGCTCCGGGGTGAACAGGAAATCCTGCAGGTACGCCAGCACGTGCTTGCGACTGCCGTTGAGTTCGACGAAGTCCTGCCCGCCGGCCACGTTCTCCATCGCGTTCCAGTCCTCGCGCAAGGCGGCGCGGTACTGGTCGAAATAGGCGACCTGCAGGTTGGTCCCCAGGCGCACTTCGCCGGCCTGCGGCTGCAGTTCGCCCAGCAGCAGCTTCAACAGGGTGGTCTTGCCGCTGCCGTTGGCGCCGACCAGGCCGATGCGGTCGCCGCGCAGGACGATGGTGGAGAAGTCACGCACCACCGCCCGCTCGCCCCAGGCGAACGACACCCCGCGCGCCTCGATCGCCTTCTTGCCGGAGGACGCGCCCTGCGCCGCCTCCATGCGCACGCTGCCGGCCAGTTCTCGCCGCTGCGCCCGCTCCGCGCGCAGGGTCTTGAGCCGGCGCACGCGGCCCTCGTCGCGGGTGCGGCGGGCCTTGATGCCCTGGCGGATCCAGGCCTCCTCCTGGACCAGCAGCTTGTCGAAGCGCGCGTTCTCCTGCGCTTCGGCATGCAGACGCTCCTCGCGCCGGCGCAGGTAGTTGTCCCAGTCGCCGGGCCAGCTGCTCACCCGGCCGCGATCGATCTCGACGATGCGGGTGGCCAGGGCGCGCAGGAAGCGGCGGTCGTGGGTGACGAACACCACGCTGCCGCCCCACTCCCCGAGGAACGACTCCAGCCAGTCGATCGCCTCGATGTCCAGGTGGTTGGTCGGCTCGTCCAGCAGCAGCAGGTCCGGGGCCGACACCAATGCCCGTGCCAGCAGCACGCGGCGCTTCATGCCGCCGGACAGGCGCGCGAATTCCGCTTCCCCGTCCAGCTCCAGGCGGCTCAGGACTTCGCCCACGCGCCGGTCCAGCGCCCAGCCGTCGGCGCCGTCGATCCGGGCCTGGACCCGCGCCAGCGCGGCCGCGTCGTAGCCGTCTGCATGGCTGAGGCGATGGAATTCGGCCAGCCAAGCGCCCAGTTCGCCCAGGCCGGCGGCGACCGTGTCGAATACGCTGCCTTCGGCACCGTCGGGCACCTCCTGCTCCAGCCGGGCCACGCGCACGCCGGACTGCACCCGCACCTGGCCGTCGTCCGGCTGCAGGTCGCCGGCAATGAGCTTGAGCAGGGTCGATTTGCCGGCGCCGTTGCGGCCGATCAGGGCGATGCGCTCCCCCGGCTCGATCGACAGGTCGGCGCGTTCGAGCAACAGCGGGCCGCCGACGCTGTAGTCGACGTTCTGCAGGGAGATCAGGGGCATGCGCGCATTGTAGCCGGCGCCGCCCGCCCCCCATCGTGCCGCGGGCCTCCACCGGCGGCCGCGACCTGCGAAAATGGCGCATGACCGACTTCGCTTCGCTCCCGCTTTCCCCGGCCCTGCGGCCCGGCCTGGACGCGTTGGGCTACACCGTGCCCACGCCGATCCAGGCCGCCGCACTGCCGCCGATCCTCGAGGGCCGCGACCTGATCGCGCAGGCGCCCACCGGCAGCGGCAAGACCGCCGCCTTCGGCCTCGGCCTGCTGCAGCGACTGGATCCGGCCTCGCCCCGCGCCCAGGCACTGGTCCTGTGCCCGACCCGCGAACTGGCCGACCAGGTCGGCCGGCAGCTGCGCAAGCTGGCCACCGGAATCCCCAACCTCAAGCTGAGCATCCTCACCGGCGGGATGGCGCTGGAGCCGCAGGTCGCCTCGCTGCAGGCACACGATCCGCAGGTGGTGGTCGGCACGCCCGGGCGGGTGCAGGAACTGGCGCGCAAACGGGTCCTGCACCTGGGCGGGGTGCGCAGCCTGGTGCTGGACGAGGCCGATCGCATGCTCGACATGGGCTTCGAGGAGCCGGTGCGGGAAATCGCCGGGCGCTGCGACAAGCACCGCCAGACCCTGCTGTTCTCGGCGACCTTCCCCGAGACCATCCGCGAACTGGCCCGGCAGTTGCTGCACGATCCGGTCGAGATCGCGGACGCCGGTCCCGCCAGCGCGCCGGACATCGAGCAGCGCTTCTACGACGTGGACCCGGCCCACCGGCAGAAGGCCGTGGCCGGCCTGCTGCTGCGCCACCGGCCCGAATCGGCGGTGGTGTTCTGCAACACCCGCAAGGACGTGGACGAGGTGGCCGGCTCGCTGCGCCAGTTCGGTTTCTCGGCCCTGGCCCTGCACGGCGACATGGAACAGCGCGACCGCGATGAAGTGCTGCTGCAACTGGCCAACCGCAGCTGCAACGTGCTGGTGGCCAGCGACGTGGCGGCGCGCGGGATCGACGTGGAGGACCTGGCCGCGGTGCTCAACTACGAACTGCCCACCGACGTGGACGCCTACCGGCACCGGATCGGCCGCACCGGCCGCGCCGGACGCCGCGGCCTGGCGCTGAGCCTGGTCGCCCCGCGCGAGGACGCGCGGGCACAGATGGTCGCCGCCGCGCAGCAGCGCCCGCCGGCGCGCGAACCTTCGCCGCTGGCCACCGGCCGCCCCCCGCAACCGCCGCAGGCACCGATGGCGACCCTGCGGATCGACGGCGGCAAGACCGACAAGCTGCGCCCGGGCGACATCCTCGGTGCGCTGACCGGCGAGGCCGGCCTGGCGGCCACGGCGATCGGGCGGATCGCGATCCACCCCACCCGCTCCTACGTGGCCATCGCCCGCGAACAGGCCGCCCGCGCCCTGGCGCGACTGGAAGCGGGCAGGATCAAGGGTCGCCGCTTCCGCGTGCGCCGCCTGTGACGGAGGCCGCCGCTTCCCGCGAACGCGGGCGACGGCAACGGACTTCCGGAACGAAAAACGCCGGGGGCTCGCGCCCCCGGCGTTTCGTCTTCGTGGTGGCCGGCCTGACGGCCGGCCGGCGCGATTACAGCGCCTGCACCTGGTCGGCCTGCAGGCCCTTCTGGCCCTGCACGACGATGAAGGAGACCTTCTGGCCTTCCTGCAGCGACTTGAAGCCGGTGCCCTGGATCGAGCGGAAGTGCACGAACAGGTCGGCGCCGCTCTCCGGGGTGATGAAGCCGAAGCCCTTGGCGTCGTTGAACCACTTGACGGTGCCGGTCTGACGATCGGACATGATTGCTAACTCCTCAACTGAGTAATTTAAAAGGAACCGGCGCCGGGATTTCCGGACCGTACTGGGTTGCAGGCGTTAGGCAAGGCGTAACGATGTAGCGACCGTGGGATCGACTGCATCAGGCCACGATTCACGGTGACCCTAGCGAACACAGCGGGCGCACGATAACCCGATTCGGACTGAATAGCGAGCCCCCGCCCCTGTTCCCGCATTCAGGCAGGCCGGGGGGCCGCGGAATGGCGGGGGCCGCATCGCCTCCAAGGCACCGCGCTCAGGCCCCCGCCGGCTCCAGGCGCGGCGCCGGCATCGGGGTAGCACACGGCCCGGCCGGCAGCAGCGTGGCCACCCCATGGCCACGCTCGGCCAGGTACTCCAGCCACTTGCCCAGGAAGGTGTTCATGCGCAGCCGGTGCCCGACCAGTTCGGCCGGCGGCGGGTACAGGCCCACCACGTCCTGCCAGCGGCGCCCGACGTAGCAGTGGGTGGTCTCCAGCTGGCGCGCGTCGGTGTACAGGCGCAGGTAGGCCGACGGGTCCGGTTCGCCGGTGAGCGGATCGCGCAGGTCGTAGGTCAGGCGCAGTTCCAGGGTATAGGGATGGCGCTCGAGCACGTCCAGGCGCACGTCCAGGCCATCGCCCACGCACGACAGCCAACTGCCCTCGCCCAGCCGCGCGGGGGCGAACAGCCGCTGCATGCGCGCATGGTTCTCCGCGTACAGCCCCATCAGCCAACCGAAGCGACTGAGCCGGGGGACGCGGGTACCGGTGGGTGCGGCCTGCTGCATGCGACCGATGCTACACGCTGGCGCTTGCACGCGGCAGGATTGACCTGCAGCGCATGCCCGGCCTAAGTTGTGGGAGTCGCGCGGCGCCGGGCGCACCCGGCTTCAGAACATCTCGCGCTGCAGCCCCAGCGTCGACAGCACCTTGCCCGAGATCTCCTCGATCGAAGTGTGGGTCGTGCTCAGGGTCGGGATCCGCTCCAGGGCGAACATCGCTTCGGCCGCCTGCACCTCGCGACGGCAGGTCTCCAGCCGCGCATAGCGCGAATCCGGGCGCCGCTCCTGGCGGACCTGGTGCAGCCGGTCCGGATCGATGGTCAGGCCGAACAGCTTGCGCCGCCAGGGCTTGAGCCGCGGCGGCAGGCGTTCGCTCTCCAGGTCCTGGTCGGTCAGCGGGTAGTTGGCCGCCTTGATCCCGTAATGCAGGGCCAGGTACACGCAGGTGGGGGTCTTGCCCGCGCGCGACACCCCGACCAGGACCACGTCGGCCTCGGCGTAGTCGAAGGCCACCCCGTCGTCGTGGGTGAGCGAATAGTTCATCGCGTTGATCCGGCGATGGTAGGTATCGAAATCCACCAGGCCGTGCGCCTGTCCCACCCGCGGCTGGCGCGGCAGCCCCAGTTCCTGCTCCAGCGGTTCGATGAAGGGCGCGAACACGTCCAGCATCAACGCCCCGCTCTGCGCCAGGATGGCGCTCAACTGCACGTCCACGCAGGAATTGACCACGATCGGGCGGGTCCCGTACTGCTCGCCGGCGGCGCGGATGCGGTCGCGGGCCTGGGCGGCTTTGCCGGCGTCGTCGACGAAGGCGATCCGGTCGGTGGCGAACTGCAGGCCGCCGAACTGGGTCAGCAGGCTGTGGCCGATGGTTTCAGCGGTAATTCCCGTGCCGTCGGAGACATAGAACACCGGGCGGATGCTGGTCATGCGCGGATTTCCCCTCGGAACACCAAAACGGCCGGCCCTTCAACATTGAACCGGAGCCTCGCCGCAGTGCATCATAACGGTTCCACATTCTCGGGACGGCGGCCATCGCCCGGCCGGGCGACGGCTCCACGGAGCATCGCACTTGAACCAGAACATCCTGTGGCTGCATGAGCTGCGCCTGGCCGACCTGGCCCGGGTCGGCGGCAAGAACTCGTCGCTGGGCGAGATGATCGGCCACCTGGCCGGGCTGGGGGTCTCGGTTCCCGGCGGCTTCGCCACCACCGCCGAGGCGTTCAAGGCCTTCATCGCCCACAACGACCTGCACCAGCGCATCTACGACCGCCTGGCCATGCTGGACGTCGAGGACGTGCCGGCACTGACCGCCGCCGGCCGGCAGATCCGCGGCTGGGTGATCGACGCCCCGCTGCAGCCGGACCTGGATGCCGACATCCGCGCCGCCTACGCCCAGCTGTGCGCCGAGAACGGCGGCGCGGCCTCGGATGGCAACGGCGTTGCCGTGGCGGTGCGCTCCTCGGCCACCGCCGAGGACTTGCCCGACGCCTCCTTCGCCGGCCAGCAGGAGACCTTCCTCAACGTGACCGGCGCCGACGACGTGGTGCACAAGGTCAAGGAGGTCTTCGCCAGCCTCTACAACGACCGCGCGATCGCTTACCGCGTGCACCACGGCTTCAAGCACGAGGACGTGTTCCTCTCGGCCGGGGTGCAGCTGATGGTGCGCTCGGACGTGGGCGCCTCCGGCGTGCTGTTCACCCTGGACACCGAGTCCGGCTTCCGCGACGTGGTGTTCGTCACCGCCAGCTATGGCCTGGGCGAGATGGTCGTGCAGGGCGCGGTCAACCCGGACGAGTTCTACGTCTACAAGCCCACCCTCAGGCAAGGCAAGCCGGCGATCCTGCGCCGCGCGCTGGGCAGCAAGGCCATCCGCATGGTGTATTCGGACCAGCCCGGCGAGCGCGTGCGCACCGAGGACGTGCCCGGCGACCTGCGCGGCCGGTTCTCCATCACCGACGAGGACGTGCAGGAACTGGCGCGGCAGGCACTTACCATCGAACAGCACTACGGCCGCCCGATGGACGTCGAGTGGGGCAAGGACGGCATCACCGGCAAGCTCTACATCCTGCAGGCGCGCCCGGAAACGGTGAAGTCGCGGGCCAAGGCCACCCAGATCGAGCGCTATACGTTGAGCCAGCGCGGCCAGGTCGTGGCCGAGGGCCGCGCCATCGGCCAGAAGATCGGCAGCGGTACCGCCCGCGTGGTCCGCTCGCTGGAGGACATGGAACGGGTGCAGCCCGGCGACGTGCTGGTCGCCGACATGACCGACCCGGACTGGGAGCCGGTGATGAAGCGCGCCAGCGCGATCGTCACCAACCGCGGCGGCCGCACCTGTCACGCCGCGATCATCGCCCGCGAGCTTGGGGTGCCGGCGGTGGTCGGCACCGGCAACGCGCTGGAAAGGATCGCCGACGGCCAGGCCGTCACCGTGAGCTGCGCCGAGGGTGACACCGGCTTCATCTATGCCGGCGCCCTGCCCTTCGAGCGCACCACCACCGACCTGGCGGACATGCCGCCAGCGCCGCTGAAGATCATGATGAACGTGGCCAACCCGGAGCGCGCGTTCGACTTCGGCCAGCTGCCCAATGCCGGCATCGGCCTGGCACGATTGGAGATGATCATCGCCAGCCACATCGGCGTGCATCCCAAGGCGCTGCTCGAATACGCCAGCCAGGATGCGGAGACGAAGCGCAAGATCGACGCGCGCATCGCCGGCTATTCCGACCCGGTGGGCTTCTACGTCGACCGCCTGGCCGAGGGCATCGCCACCCTCACCGCCTCGGTCGCGCCCAATCCGGTGATCGTGCGCCTGTCGGACTTCAAGTCCAACGAGTACGCCAACCTGATCGGCGGCCACCGCTACGAGCCCGAGGAAGAGAACCCGATGATCGGCTTCCGCGGCGCCAGCCGCTACGTCGATCCGAGCTTCGCCGACGCCTTCGCCCTGGAATGCAGGGCGGTGCTCAAGGTCCGCAACGACATGGGTCTGGACAACCTGTGGGTGATGATCCCGTTCGTGCGCACCCTCGGCGAGGGCCGTCGCGTGATCGAGGCGCTGGCCGCCAACGGCCTGCGCCAGGGCGAGCGCGGACTGAAGATCATCATGATGTGCGAGGTACCGTCCAACGCGCTGCTCGCCGACGAGTTCCTGGACATCTTCGACGGCTTCTCGATCGGCTCCAACGACCTGACCCAGCTCACCCTGGGCCTGGATCGCGATTCCTCGATCGTGGCCGGCCTGTTCGACGAGCGCGACCCGGCGGTGAAGAAGATGCTGTCGATGGCGATCAAGGCCGCGCGCGCCAAGGGCAAGTACGTGGGCATCTGCGGCCAGGGCCCGTCCGACCACCCCGACCTGGCCGAGTGGCTGATGGCCGAGGGCATCGAGTCGGTGTCACTGAACCCGGACACCGTGGTCGATACCTGGCTGCGATTGGCGAAGACCAAGGCGGGTTGACCCTGCCGAGCCCTGGAAACGAAAAGGCCCGCATCGTGCGGGCCTTCTCCATGGAGCACTGACTTCGGACGGGGCCGCCGCACCCCGGGGATCGCGTTCGAGCGGTACATGCATGTACCGCGCCCGCGTATTGGAGCAGGAACGGCGCAACTACGCGGCGAACGCGATCGTCTTGCAGCGACCGCCCCAGGCCGAAGCGAGCACATTGGGCCTTGCTCTTATGAACCAGCCGCGAACTTGGCCAGATGCTGGCGGTAGTGCCGCAGTTCGGCGATGGAGTCGTGCACGTCGCTCAGGGCAGTGTGGGCGGATTGCTTGCGCACGCCTTCCAGCACGTCCGGCGCCCAGCGGCGGGCCAGCTCCTTGAGCGTGCTCACGTCCAGGTTGCGGTAGTGGAAGTACTGCTCCAGCCGCGGCATCAGCCGGTGCAGGAAGCGCCGGTCCTGGCAGATCGAGTTGCCGCACATCGGCGAGGCCTTGGCCGGTACCCACTGCTGCAGGAAGGCCACCGTGCGCGCCTCGGCCTGGGCAAGGTTCACGTCGCTGTCGAGCACCCGCTGCCACAAGCCCGAGCCGCGATGCTGGTTGCGGTTCCAGTCGTCCATCGCCTCCAGCACGGCCAAGGGGTGGGCGATCGCCAGCTCCGGCCCTTCGGCCAGCACGTTGAGCTGCGAGTCGGTGACCACCGTGGCGATCTCCAGGATCGAATCGGCGCCGGTGTCCAGCCCGGTCATCTCCAAGTCGATCCAGATCAGGCAGTCTTGTCCTGCGGCCATGGGCATCCTTCCACGCTGCGTTCGGCGGCGGCGCGCTTGCCGGCCGCGCACGGGCTGGCATGATAGCGCAGCCCCCTGCCCTGGCCCGACGATGGATACCTCCAATACCCACCTGGTGCTGACGGCGATGCTGGCGCCGGCGTTCTTCCTGACCGCCACCGCCTCGCTGCTGCTGTCGGCCAACAACCGGCTGGCCCGGATCATCGACCGGGCACGCGCCCTGCTGCGCGACCTCCCCGGCATCGAGGACCAGGCCGAGCGCGTCCTGTACGAACGCCGCATCGCCCTGCAGCGGGTGCGCAGCATGGCCATCCTGCGCGCCGGGCAGTTGTTGTACGTGGCGATCAGTTGCTTCGTCGGCACCAGCCTGACGGTGGCCGTCGACGCCTTCACCGGCCACCGGCTGGGCACCCTGCCGGTATGGCTGGCCTCGATCGGGGTGCTGGCCCTGTTCGCCGCCAGCTTGCTGCTGGCGCGCGAATCGACTCTGGCCGTGACCGCGATCAACGAGGAAATGGACCACCGGCCGAAGCGGAAGGAGCCATCGTCGTCCTGATGCGCCCCGCCATGCCGGCACAGGCGTGGAACCGGCGGCTTGCCGTCTCCGGCCGGGCCTACAACGGCGGCCTTCCGCGCTTGGCACGGAAGTAGTTGCTCAGCCGGCGCCCTGCTTCCTCGCCCAGCACGCCGCCGGTCACTTCGACATGATGGTTGTGGCGCGGGTCGGCGACCAGGTCGAACACGCTGCCGCAGGCGCCGGTCTTGGGATCGGCGGCACCGAATACCAGCCGCGCCACCCGCGCATGGACCATCGCCATCGCGCACATCGCGCAAGGCTCCAGGGTGACGTAGAGGGTGGCGCCGACCAGGCGGTGGTTGCCCAGGCGCCGACCAGCCTCGCGCATGGCCACGATCTCGGCATGCGCGCTGGGATCGTGCTCGGCGATGTTGCGGTTCCAGCCCTCGCCCAGTACCTGGCCGTCGGCACTGACCACTACGGCACCGACAGGAATCTCGTCGAACTCGCGCTCGGCACGGTCGGCCAGGGCGAACACATGGCGCATCCAGTGCTCGTCCTGCACTGTCCGTTCCCGCTTGGCCGCGTTGATGCCCGTCATGGCCGCGACCGGGATGCACCCAGCGGAGCCGACGCCTCGCGGCTGATATGGCTCAGCCTCCTTGCCTTCATGCCTATTCCTCCGGATCTTGTGGCGCATCCCGCTGCGGCACACCCGCCGGGCGCATGCGGATCAGCGCGTTGTCCTCCATGCGCTGGCCGTCAGGCCTGAGCCTGTGTCTGGACTAGCCATTCATGCCGCAGAATAGCGTATTGCAAGGTATTCTCGTAGATCGGGGTTCCATCCTCATCGTTCCTGAAAGAGATGAATTCCTTGAAAAGCCCTTCCTGCCGCATTCCCAGTTTTTCACAAAGCCGCCGAGATGGCGTGTTCGTGTCCTCCACGTAGGCATACAGTCGACGCGCCTCGCGTTCCGCAAAAAGATGGCTGAACAACGCGGATGCGGCCTCATGCGCGTAACCATTACCACCGAATGCGGGATTGAAATTCCATCCGACCGAGAATGTATCGCCCTCCGGTACGGCAAACAGATCGCCAATGAGTTTCCCGGATTCGCGCATACACACCGCGATGCTGCTTCCGTCGCCCGCGCTTCTTTCCCCTGCTTCGCGCCTCGCGTCGTCCATGCTTGCGAGCGCAAGCGAAAGGAAACAGCTTGCGGAAGGCTCGCGCAGATACTCGAGGAGATCCGCCGCATCTGAGTTGACGAATCGCCGCAGGACAAGCCGGTCAGTCTCCACGATCTCCATTTGCTTCATTCCCGATGGCCAATTCACTACCCGATTTGGGTTCGACGACGGCAACAGCAGCGGGCGCGGCCGACCGTTTGGAAAGCCGGCGCACAGTCGTCTCGCCCGGCACTTGGCTTCATGCCGGCCGCGGTACACGGCGGCGCCTGGCCGCCGATCCCGGCGCACGGATTATCCTCTCTCGATTCGGCCCTACGTGCATCCGGTTCAGGCCGCCCCCTCGATCCCCCGTGCCGGCGGGCTTTGCAGGGCAAGCAGGGACGGAGAAAGGAACCCGGCGAGGCTCGCCAGCGCGCCGAGCGAGCCAGCAAACAGGAATACGCCCCGTACGCCGATCCATTCCCCCAGCGGTGCGGCCAGAGCCAACCCCACCGGCGCCGAAAACGCCATGAGGGTCGTCATCAGGGCGAGCGCACGTCCCTGCAGGCGGTTCGGTATCGTCGTCTGCAACAGTGCAGTCAGGGGTGCATTGCCGAACGCGAAACTGATGCCGCTCATCACCCACCAGGCCACTGCCACGCCGAACAGGGTGGCCGGCGCCATGGCGGTGAGTGCTACCGATGCGCAGGAAACCGCGAACCCGCCGAGCGTCCAGTGCACCAGCCTGCGCGGTGCCATTGCCATCATCAGCATGCTGCCCGCCAGCATGCCGGCACCTGCAAGCCCCTCCATCAACGCGACCTGCGAAGCGCCCCCGCCGAAATGCACCTTGACCAGCAGGGGCACCAAGGTGAAGGTCGGCATGGTTGCCAGGACGACGACTCCCAGCAGCAGGTACAGCCGGCGCAAGCCGGGGCTTTTCCAAACCAGGTCGATGCCCTCCCGGAACTCGCTCCAGAGGCCGGTGCGCCGCGCATCACGGTTTGCGGGTTGGGGGATCCGGAAGCACAACAGCGGCAGGATGCCCAGCAAGGCGGTGAATACATCGATCGACAGCGCCCAGCCGATCGGCATCACGCCTATCGCGAGTGCGCCCATGGGTGCGGCTGCCACCACGGTTAGGCTTTGCAGCGACTGATTCAGGCCAGCCGCGCGGACGACGAAGCTGCGCGGAACCAGCATGGCCACGCTGGCGGACGCCGCGGGTGCTTGGAACGCCTGCATGGCGCTGCGCACGGCCATCATCACGTAGGCATGCCAAAGCTCGATGCGCTCGGTCAGGAAAAGCACGATCAGCCCCAGCATGCACAGCGCGCTGATGGCATCGGCCACGATCATCATCAGGCGCCGGCTGTATCGGTCGGCCAGGGTTCCGCCCAGCGGCGCCAGAACGGCCTGGGGAAACAGGGCCGCCATGCCGGCGGCCGACAACGCCGACACGCTGCCGGTAGTGTCGGCGATCCACCACAACAGGACGAACTGCGTGAGCGACGAGCCGACCAGCGAAAGCGCCTGCCCGCCGAAGATGGCCCCGAACCTGAGCCGCCAAGGCAGCCCCGGGCCGTCTTCTGGCCCCGGCGGGAACCCGATGGTGCCGGGGAAACCCGGGCGCGTTGTCATCACCCGGGCCCGTCACGGAGGTGGCGGACGCCAATGGCGCGCGGCCAAGTATGCACTTCCCCGAACGGATCGATCATCAAGCCGCCAATCGGCAACGGGTTCGGCGAGCCCCCCGGGGTCGACAATGCAACGGAAGCGTGCAGCCACCGCATCGCGTCAGGCCCCGCGTTCCCGGGGCAGCTGCGATTGCGCCTGCCGCCGCGACGACCGCCAGCGAACGAAGCGTTCTTGCATACCCGTAACGACGACGTAGAAGACCGGCACGAAGAAAATTGCCAGCACGGTCGCCGTGACCATTCCGCCGAAGACGCCCGTGCCGATGGCATGCTGGGTCTCCGCGCTTGCGCCGGTGGCGATCATCAATGGCACCACGCCGAGGCCGAATGCCAGTGAGGTCATCAGGATTGGCCGCAGGCGCAGCTTCGCTGCTTCCGTCGCGGACTCCACCAGGCCCTTGCCCTGTTCGTGCAGCTGCTTGGCGAACTCGACGATAAGGATCGCGTTCTTGGCCGACAGGCCGATGACCGTGATCATGCCGACCTTGAAGAACACATCGTTGGCCGTGCCGCGCAGCAATACCGCCACCACTGCCCCGAGCAGGCCCAGCGGCACGACCAGCATCACCGACAGGGGAATCGACCAACTCTCGTAGAGCGCGGCCAGCACCAGAAACACCACCAGCATCGACAGGGCCATGAGCATGGGTGCCTGCGCTGCCGATTGGCGCTCCTGCAGGGATTGCCCGGTCCAGGCAACCGCAAAGCCCGGCGGCAATTGCGCGGCCAGCCGTTCCATTTCCGCCATCGCCTGCCCGCTCGATGCGCCCGGGGCGGCGGAGCCGGATATGCGCGCTGCGGGAAATCCCTGGTAACGCACCATCTGCAGCGGAGCATCGCTCCACACGGGGGTGACCAACTCCGACAACGTCAGCATTCCGCCCTTGGAGTTGCGCACGAACAGACGTAGCACGTCCTCGATCTGCATGCGAGCGGGTGCATCGGCCTGGACGATGACCTGCTGCATGCGGCCCGCGTTCGGGAAATCGTTCACATAGGACGAGCCAAGCGCAATCGACAGGGTCTCGCTGATGTCGGCGAACGACACCCCCAAGGCTTCGGCCTTGGTCCTGTCGATGTCAAGCCGCACGCTGGTGCCGGCCGGCAAACCCTCGGAATAGACGCCCGTGACCACCCTACTGCGTGCGGCCAACTCGATCAGCTTCGCTTCGGCTGCCTTCAGCGCGGCATGCCCCTGGTTGGCACGATCCTGCAGCCGCATGGTGAAGCCGGCACTGTTCCCAAGTTCGTCGATGGCCGGCGGCATCATGCTCATCACGCTGCCTTCGCCGATGCCGGCCATGGCCTCCTGCGCGCGCGCCACCTCGTCGCGAGCGTTCGCGCCATCGCGGCGGCCCCAATCCTTGAGCATCGTGAAGGCCATCGCCGCATTGGGCCCTGACCCCGAGAATCCAAAACCCAGGATCGCCATGCTGGATGCGATTCCCGGGCGCGAATCCACGTGCCGCTCGTAGACCTTGACGACGTCCAGGGTGCGCTCCGCGGTCGCATCTGCCGGCAGCTGGATGGTCGTCGTGAAGTAACCTTGGTCCTCCTCGGGCATGAAAGCCGATGGCAGCTGCCGGAACGCGAATACCAGGATTGCCGTCAGCACCGCGAATACCACCATTACCCGAGCCCCACGCGCGATCAGGTGGCGGACGCCGGCCTCGTAGCGCCGGGTCATGGAGTCGAAGCGACGGTTGAATCCACCGAAGAAGCCCCGCTTCTCCCGATGCGCCGGATCGACCGACCTGAGCAGGGTGGCGCACAACGCCGGGGTGAGGGTCAGCGCCAGAAACGCTGAAAACAGGATGGAAACCGCCATGGACAGGGTGAACTGCTGGTAGATCACGCCCACCGATCCGCTGGCGAATGCCATGGGTATAAACACCGCCGTCAGCACCAAGGTGATCCCTATCACCGCACCGGAGATCTCCTTCATTGCCTTGGATGTAGCCTCCTTCGGCGGGAGCCCTTCCGTGGCCATGATTCGCTCGACGTTCTCGACCACGACGATGGCATCGTCGACGATGATGCCGATCGCCAGCACCATTCCGAACATGGTCAGAACGTTGATCGAAAATCCCGATGCCAGCATCACCGCGAAGGTGCCCAGCAATGCGATCGGAGCTACGATCGCAGGAATCATGGTGTAACGGATGTTCTGCAGGAACAGCAGCATCACCAGGAACACCAGGACCATCGCCTCGACCAGCGCCATCGCCACCTTCTGGATCGAGATCTTGACGAAAGGCGCCGTATTGAATGGCGTCGAATAGCTCATGCCCGCGGGCAGGGTGCGCTCCAGTTCGGCCAGCCGCGCGAGCACCGCGTCGGCCGTGCGCACGGCATTGGCTCCCGGCGACAGCTGCACCGCCGCGGCGGTCGACACCCTGCCGTCCTCGCGTGTCGAGAACCCGTAGGACTGCGCGCCGAGTTCCACTCTGGCCACGTCGCCCAGCACCACCTTCGAGCCATCTGCGTTCGCGCGCAGGACGACGGCGGCGAACTGATCGGGCGTCTCCAGCTGCCCTTGCACGGTCAGGGGAATGGTGACCTGCTGTCCGGGAGTCGTCGGCGCGTCGCCCACGCGGCCCGGCGATATCTGTGCGTTCTGCTGGGCTATCGCCGCGTTGATCTCACCCATCGAGACGCCGAACGCGTTGAGCTTGGCCGGATCCACCCAGATGCGCAGCGCCTGTTCTGCGCCGAACAGCTGCACCCGCCCGACGCCATCGATGCGGCGAAGCTCCTCGGTCACATTCCGCGCCATATAGTCGCTCAACTCGGTGCCATCGTAGCGACCGTCGACGGACTTCAACCCGACTACCATCAGGAAGTTGGAAGCAGCCGATTCCACGCCCAGGCCGTTCTGGCGCACCACCTGCGGAAGCCGCGCCTCGACGGCCTTCAGCCGGTTCTGTACATCCACCTGTGCCATTTCCGGGTCCGTACCGGGCTTGAATATGGCCGTGATCTCGGCGCTGCCCGAGGTGTCGGACGACGACTCGTAATACAGCAGGTGCTTGACGCTGGACAGTTCGCGCTCGATGACGCTTAGCACCGAGTCGTTCATCGCTTGTGGCGTGGCGCCCGGATAGGTCGCATAGATCGTCACGGAAGGCGGTGCCACCGATGGAAAGCGGGCAATCGGCAGCCTGGGGATGGCGATTAGACCCAGCAGGATGATGAACAGCGCGATGACCCAGGCGAACACCGGGCGATTGATGAAGAAGTGCGGCATGACGGAAGCTCCGGTCTTTCAGCGCGCGGATTTCGACGCGCTTCCGGGCAAAGGGGCCTGCTGCGCCAGCGGGTCGACCTGGACGCCCTCGGCGAGGCGCTCCATGCCCGCCACGACGATCTTCTGCCCCGCGCCCAACCCCGACCCGACCCGGTACCCTCCATCGCTCAGTTCGCCAAGCTCGACGGCGACCAGGTGCACGCGCGCATCAGGGCCCACAATCCATACGTGAGGCTTGCCATCTATTCTCACCACCGCCTGCTGCGGCACCAAGAGTGCTTCGGCGTAGCTTGCGAGGGGGACACGGGCGCGCACGAACATGCCGGGAAGGAGTCGTTGCTCCGGGTTGTCCACCAGGACACGCAGCAACAGGTCGCCCGTACCGGCATCCACGGTGATCCCAGAGAACAATATCCGCCCGGTCAGTCCATAGGGCGAACCGTCGCTGCGCAGGATGGACACCGGCAGGCCGCCCTCGGACGATCGTTGTCCCGCCATGGCATCGTGCAAGGCATCGAGCGAGGCGGCCGGGCGACGCACGTCGACATAGACCTGGTCGATCTGCTGTATGCGCGCCATCGGCGTGCCGTCACTGGCGGACACCAGCGCACCTTCCGTCACCAGCGCCTGATCGATACGACCTGCGATGGGCGAATCCACCGTTGCAAATTTCAGGTCCAAACGACGGCGCGACAGGGTTGCCCGCGCCTGCGCAACGTCCGCGTCCGCCTGCTGGCGCTCGGACATCGCGTCCTCGTAGGCCTGGCGACTGATCAAGCTGGCCTCGACCAGCGACTCCAGGCGCCTGGCGTGCGTGCTGGTTCGAGCCAGCACCGCCTCTGCGCGCCGCAAGGACGCGGCAGCCGTTTCCGCTTCGGCGACAAATGGCGAGGGGTCGATCTCGAACAACGGCTGCCCGGCACGCACTTCCGCTCCCTGCTCGAATAGTCGGCGCCGGACAATGCCGCTGACTTGGGGTCGGATTTCGGCCATCCGAACCGGGGCGACGCGCGCCGACAGATCCTCGGTCAACTCCAGGGACGTCGGAACTACGGTCATCACCTTCACCACAGGTGCGGGCGCCCTCGCCTCCTGCTCGGCCGAGCCGCAGCCGGTCAGGATGGTCAGGATGACCAGGGCCAGGACATGCGAGCCGCGCAGGCGGCATCCTCTTTCGGTCTTCATGACTACTCCTCGACGCGCGGACGCAATGGCATCAGCGAACAGGACGCCAGTCTGGACAGGCGAGGTGGTGTTTACGCTGATAATTCGTGGAGATAGGATGGAGAAAACGCTCCATTCCCGGAACGCTCCATGCCCACCACCACCCAGCCATCCAGCGGCACCCCGGCGCTGCAGCCACTGGTCCTCATAGCCGAGGATGAGCTCGAGATCGCCGAGATCCTGCAGGCCTACCTGGGGCGGGCGGGCCTGCGCTCAATGCATGCCGCGGATGGGCGCAGCGCGCTGAACATGCACCTGTCGATGAAGCCGGACCTCGTGCTGCTTGATGTGCAGATGCCGCGGCTGGACGGATGGAAGGTACTGGCCGAGATCCGCCATCGCGGCGAAACCCCAGTGATCATGTTGACCGCGATGGACCAGGATATCGACAAGTTGATGGGCCTGCGCTTCGGGGCCGATGACTACGTGGTCAAGCCGTTCAACCCGGCCGAGGTGGTCGCGCGCGCGCAGGCAGTTCTGCGCCGATCCATGGCCGACGCAGGCCGTCATGCCCGGGTGTTGAGGGCACCGCCCTTCGAGATTGACCTCGACCAGCACCAGGCCCGCGTCCAGGTAAATGGCGTCGACCACGACCTTGCATTGACGCTTACCGAGTTCAGGTTGCTGACGCATCTGGCCCGCGCGCCCAGGAAGGTCTGCAGCCGGGCGGAGTTGCTCGCGGCTTGCCTGCCGGAAAGCGATGCGCTCGAACGCACGGTCGACAGCCATATCAGCAAGCTGCGCAGAAAGCTGGAAGACCTTGGGGTGCAAGGCATTCCCGCAGGCGTTCGCGGTGTCGGCTACCGGTTGCGGGGCAACGAATGAGACTCGTCGGCCTGAGCCGCCAGATAGCGCTGACGATGATGGCCATGTCCCTTGTCGTCACCTTGCTGGTGGTGCTGACCTCCTATGTGTTCTATTTCTTTGCAGTCAGCTACTGGCCAGAGCTTTTCAACCAACCCAACTGGATCCCGACCGGGCCCGAATGGATCTGGATCGCCGCCACCACCGTGGCCGGCCTGGGTTTCGCAATCGTGGCCGGTGCGCACCTGGCGCGTCGCATCCTGGTGCCGCTGAATTCCGTGACTGACAGCATCCGGCGCGTCTCCCAGGGAGATCTGGGCGCACGCGCCATCGCTGGCGACCGTTCACTGGGCGAAGCCGCCGGTCTGGCCGACGACTTCAACGCGCTGGCCACCCAACTGCAGCGCACTACCGAGGAAATGGCTTTCTGGAACGCAGCCATCGCCCATGAGTTGCGCACCCCGGTCACCATTCTGCGCGGGCGCCTGCAGGGACTGGCCGAAGGCGTATTCGTGCCCGATGAAGCCCAGTTCGGCAGCCTGCTGAACCAGGTCGACGGCCTGGCCAGACTGATCGAAGACCTGCGCGCGGTCAGTCTCGCGGAGACCGGCCGCCTGCATCTGCAGGTACGGGACACTGATTTGGCCATGGAAGTGGAATCGGTGGTGGACTTCTGCAGGCAAGCCTTGCAGGCGGCAGGCCAGCACCCGGAATTGGACCTGCGGCCGGGGATGGTGCAATGCGACCCCGTACGCATCCGCCAGGCGTTGCTCGCGCTGCTGGACAACGTCCGCAAGCATGCGGTACCAGGCGCGGTGCTGGTCCAGACGCGACAGGAAAACGGATGGTGCCTGCTGCGCGTGGAGGATCAAGGCCCAGGCATCCCCCCGGAGTCCGCGGCACAGGTGTTCAGCGCGTTCCGGCGCATGCGGGACGACGGCGAAGCGGGAACCGATACCGGGAGCGGTCTCGGCCTGGCGGTGGTCGCGGCCATTGCACGCGCGCACAGGGGGACTGCCAGTTGCCGCCCCTCGAGCCAAGGGGGAGCCTGCTTCGAAATACGCTGGCCTAGCTCGCTCCCGACTGTCGAATCGACCCAACCAGGATAGCGCAAGCCCGGCGGCGACCCTGCCTCACTCCCACTCGATCATCAACAAGCCACGCAAGTCCGCGTGGTTAAAGGGTTTGGCTTTGATCGACATAGGCCCATACCGCCGCTTTTACCGTCAGGGAAACACGCCCTTTCCTGGCGCGGGTTTGCGCGGCATCGGCTCATCATCAATCAGCTTTAATCATACCGAACAAGGGGCCGAACTTCATCCTCTCGCCTCGCGCTGTGATTCCGCATACGAGAGCTTCTTTCGACCCATCATGCGATGCGATGCCGAACCCAAGTGGCTGCCTCTTCAACGGAAGACATGACCCGGCACGGGAAATCGCGTTCGATGCTCAAGTGCCGCTGCGTCAGAAGCGTGTGCATAGGCCCGTCCGTCAAAAGGACATCGCAGTAGCCTAACGCAGCGCCGGCATGATGAAAGTCGAATATGTCGTTGGCATTCAGCTTCTGCGTGCGATTCCAGCGTAGCGCCGCATGCAACAGAGCACCAACTTGCAGCGTGCGCAGAGCACGCCGACCGACTGGCTTCCGGACTGCTGCCCGTAGCAAGCCGAGACACTGCCTCGTGATTCCTTCCCGCTCATCTGCTGAAGGTTGGATGCCGAGGCCGAGCGACTTCACGGCCATGTCGTGCAGCACCTCGGCGGCGATCGGAGCTGCGAGTTCCAAGACACCATTAATCTCGTCGCGATAGACCTGCGCGAAGCTCTTCATCGACGGAGCGTGCGCCGCGTTGTCACGATTCAGCCGATCGGCAATGTCGACGAATGGCGAGGCGGGCGGCCAAGCGTCCCCGATGGTCTCAACCATCGTCGATAAAGAAACCTCCCAGAGGTGGTCGAAGAACGCCTTCTGAATGACGAGTCGCTCATCCTCTGGGAAGGCTGTGGCCACTGGATGCTGGACACCCAGGATGTACGGGACCTTGGTCCAGACCAAGTGTTCCAATGGATGAACGCTGTGCCCAACATTCGCATGGAGGAAATGCGCCACTTCCGTTGCCACGCGCGTCGGTTCGGGACTAAGCGTGATGCCGCAGCTCAGCTCGTCAATCAGTTCGGCCGTTGCACCCCGGGTTACTGGGTCCGACTGCTTCATTAGGGCGTGTTAACACTAATGGCGACGGCGACGATTGCGCCAGAAAATCTCCGACATGGAGATCACGCCCGAACAATTCGCTACCATTGAACACTGCCTGCCCAGGCAGCGTGGCAACGTCAGCCTGAGCAACCTGCAGGTGGTCAATGCGATCCTCTATGTGGCCGAGCACGGCTGCAAGTGGCGCGGACTGCCCAAGCGCTTTGGCAACTGGCACACGATTTACACGCGCATGAACCGCTGGACCAAAGCCGGTGTCCTTGATCGCATGTTCGAGGAATTGCAACGAGCACAGGTCGTACGCATCAAGATCGAAGCGGTCTCGCTGGACTCCACCAGCATCAAGGTCCATCCCGACGGCACGGGGGCGTTAAAAAAAACGGTCCGCAGTCGATCGGCAAGTCCCGAGGCGGATGGAACACCAAGATTCATATGGTTGCCGCGGATGCTCGAACGGCCGTGACGTTCTCGCTCTCGCCAGGGCAAGCGCACGATGCACCCGAAGGCCGGCGCCTGCTCAACAGCCTTGGGCAGACCAGCAGACCGGTGCATTTGTTGATGGACCGCGCCTACGAAGGCAACGAGACACGGCAGCTGGCACTGGATCTGGGTTTCATCCCAGTGGTGCCTCCCATGAAGACGCGGATCGAACCTTGGGAGTACGACCGCGAAATGTACAAGCGCCGCAATGAGGTCGAGCGCTTTTTCCGTCGGCTCAAGGGCTACCGCCGCATCTTCTCGCGGTTCGAGACACTCG
>JAFLEA010000046.1 GCA_017302035.1 Lysobacterales bacterium | reverse complement strand
ATCGACGCGATCAACGCCCTGGACGTGGCCACCGCCCAGCCGCTGCCGCCGCGCGGCCTGCTGCTGCGCGCCCGTGCGCTGGTCGTGGCCGGTCGCGGCGGCGAGGCCTACGGCCTGCTCGGCGCACTGCGCCAGCAAGAGGCGCTGCCGCAGGACGAACTGCAACGGCTGGAGATCGAACTGGCCACCCGCTCGCTGCGCGAGGCCGCCGACGCCAACCTGCTGGCCGGGCGCTGGGACGCGATGCCCAAGCCGCTGCGCACCGAGGCGACGGTGGTCGCCGCCTATGCCGAGCGCGCCGCCGGATTGCGCTGGGACGATGCCGCCTTGCGCCACCTGGAGCAGGCCATCGATGCCCGTTGGGATGAATCGCTGGTCGACCTCTACGGCCGTATCGACATCGGCCACGTCGATTCGCGCCGCGCCAGCGCCCAGCGCTGGCTGCAGGCGCATCCGGCCAGCCCCGCCCTGCTGGTGGCGCTGGCGCGCCTGGCGCGCGGACAGGGCCAGTGGCTGCAGGCGCAGGACTTCCTGCATCGCGCCATCGCCCAGGGCGCCGGCGCCGAGGCCTGGGAGGAAATGGGCGAGGGCTTCAGCGCCGCGGGCGAGGAGCCCCTGGCCCGCCGCGCCTACGCCAACGCCCTGCGTGCGGCGCGCGGCGAGGCGGCCGAGGAACTGCCTGGCCGCGACCTGCGCGCCAGGATCCACGACCTGGCCGTGGTCGAGGACCGCGACGAGCACGGCATCCCGCGGCTGAAAGGCTAAGCACGTCTCAGGGCGCCGGATCCTCAGGCGCATCTTCGCGCGCCGCAGCTTCGGCGGCGATCGCGGCGGCTTCCGCCATCGACTCCGCATCGGCGCCTCCCGCCGGTCCGCCGGTCCGGTCGGGGGCGGGCGCCTCGCGCGCCAGCACGCTGCGGGTATCGCCATCGGCAACCCGTTCCAGTTGCTGCGCGATCTCGACCCGGTACTGGGCACGCACCCATGCGCGCTCGGCGGCAACCAGTCGCTCCGGCAGCGGCTGCAGCCTCTCGAAGCGCAGGCGCGCCTGCTCGAAGCGCGAGGTCCGCCGCTCCCACTCGCCGCGGATCAACTGGCAGTAGAGCCACTGCTCGTCGCGCCCGTCGGCATCGTCCGGGCAAGCGGCGGCGAACGCCGCCGCGGCCGCCTCGACGTAACGCGGATACTGCTCCGGCGAGGCCTGCCAGGTTGCCCGCTGCAGCACGCCGGCGCGCTCGGCCAATGGCACGCCCAGCGCCTCCATCAACCGCGCCGCCAGCCAGTACGACGTCTCGACCCGGCGCAGGCGCTGGTACTCCTCGCCCTCCACGAACGGCGTCAGCGTCGCGATCTCGGCCGCACTGAAATCGTCCCTGTACATCACGAAACCGTTGCCCGGGCAACGTACCAGCGGCCATGGCGACATGATCGCGCCCTCGGCCTGGCCATCGAGAAAATGCCGGAAGACGGTGCCCGAGCCCATGGTCTGCGCACGGAATCGCTCGCCACCGACCGGGCAGACATAGTCCACTTCCATGAAGGTCATCGCCGCGGCCGGCGCGCTGCCGCCCGCCGCCAGCAACATCGCCAGCCAGGCCGCCATGCCGTTCCTCCGCCGCTGCGCGCGCATCATGCCGTCGCCTCCGCTCCGATCCCGCACCACGATAGCCGCCGGTCGCGGCCTCCGGCGGCGCCCGAATCGGCAAGCCGCCAGCGTCCCGCTCAGCGCTCGACGATCGCCACCACGCCCATGCCGCCGGCGGTGCAGATCGACACCAGCGCGCGGCCGCCGCCGCGCTCCTGCAGTTGCCTGGCCGCGGTGGCAACGATCCGCGCGCCGGTGGCGGCGAACGGATGGCCAGTGGCCAGCGAGGAGCCGACCGGATTGATCTTCTCCGGATCGATCCGGCCCAACGGCGCATCCAGGCCCAGGCGCTCGCGGCAGTAGTCCTCGCTCTCCCACGCGCGCAGCGTGCACAGCACCTGCGCGGCGAAGGCCTCGTGGATCTCGTAGATGTCGAAATCCTGCAGCGACAGGCCATGGCGCTTCAGCATCTCCGGCACGGCCACGGTCGGCGCCATCAGCAGGCCCTCGCCATGCACGAAGTCCACCGCGGCCACCTGCGCGTCGCGCAGCCAGGCCATCGGCTCGTGGCCGTGGGCGCGCGCCCATTCCTCGGATGCCAGCAGCACCGCGGCGGCACCGTCGGTGAGCGGGGTGGAGTTGGCCGCGGTCAGGGTGCCGCGGCCGGAAACCTTGTCGAATGCCGGCTTGAGCGCGGCCAGTTTCTCCAGGGTGGTGTCCGGGCGCAGGATGTTGTCGCGCTCCACGCCGCGAAACGGCACCACCAGGCCGTCGAAGAAGCCGCGCGCGTAGGCCGCGGCCAGCTTGCGGTGCGAGGACACCGCCCACGCGTCCTGCGAATCGCGCGAGACATTCCACTCCTTGGCCATGTCCTCGCAGTGCTGACCCATGCTCTTGCCGGTGCGCGGCTCGGTCACGCCCGGGAATTCGGGCTTGAGCTCGGCGAAGCGGAAGCCCTTGAACGCGGCGATCTTGTCCTTCGTCGTCTTGGCCCGGTTGGCGGCGAGCAGGCGCGCGCGCAGCGACTTGCCGTACCCGATCGGCACGTCGGAGGTGGTGTCCGAACCGCCGCCGATGCCGGCCTCGATCTGGCCCACCGCGATCTTGTTGGCGACCGTCACGATCGTGTCCAGGCTGGTGCCGCAGGCGCGCTGCATGGTGATGCCCGGCGTCAACGGCGACAACCCGGAGGACAGCGCTGCCTCGCGGCCCAGGTTCCAGTCGGACGGATGCTTGATCACCGCGCCCATCGCCACTTCGCCCAGTTGCTGGCCGTGCAGGCCGAAGCGTTCGACCAGTGCGCCCAGGGTCCGCACCGACATGCCGAGGTTGCCGACGTCCGCATAAGCGGTGTTCTGGCGACAGAACGGGATGCGGACGCCGCCGAGGACGGCGACGGGACGGGCGGTGGGCATGGGGCGGCCTCGGACGGAATCCATTCGTGGGATCCGGACTGCATACGCAGCCGAATGCATAATGCAGCAGTGTAGCCCCGACCCGTCAGGCGGCCAATGATCCAGACCCACCCCGACATGAACGGCATTCCCATCCACGCTCCCGGCGGTGCAGGTCGTGGCGATGGCCTCCGCATCGATGCCCCGCGCCGGAGCGCCACGCATGGCTGAGGCGAAGGGAGTGCGCGGGGTACTCGCGCTGGAACTGGCCGGCGGCGCATCCCCGGGCCGGCCGGCGCTGGCGCCGGGGCAGGGCGGCGCACTGGCCGCACATGTCGGTCGCGACCTGGCCAGGCTGGCGGAAGGCGTGACCGGGCTGGACCTGGTGCTGGCCGCGGCCCATTTCGATCCGGCCGAGGCGCTGCGACCCGGTTGGCCGTTGCACCAGCGCCTGCTCGAACTGCATGCGCGCGCGCCCGGCCGCGGCGAAGGCCCGCGCGTGCTCGCCTTCGGCGCCGACGCGCAAGGCGAGGTACCCCTGCCGTTCCAGGCCGAGCCGGCGCTGGCCGGTGGCGGCCTGCGCGTGCTGCCGTTCCTGCTGGCGGGGCCTGCGGATGCGGTGGCCGCGGTCGGCGCTGCGCTGGAAGAGAAGCTGCTGGCGCTGGGCATGGCCCAGGCCGACACCGCGCTGCTGGCGCAGGACGGTTTCGACGCGCGGATCGAGCACGCCCGCTACCTCACCGTCCACGACCTGGCGGCGATGATGGCCATGCAATACACCAACCAGGGCCTGGCGCCGCTGTGGAATCTCATCGAAGCGGCGCTGCTGGCGCCGGGGGCGGTGGAATGGCTCGACGCCGGGCCCGAACCGCTGTTGGCGCTGGCCGATGGCGAGGCGCGCATGGCGCTGTTCGACCCGGCCGGCTGGTGCGCGCACTACGGCCATGCCGTCGAGGACCACGACGGCCGGTTGCAGCGCGCCTATGCGCATTTCCTCGCCCGCCAGCGCCAGTTCGCCGCCGTGCTCGAAGCGCACGGCATCCCGCTGCTCTACGTGCACAGCAACGGCGAGCAGGACGCCCGCACGCTGCTGCTGTAGGAGCGGCGACCGCTCAAGCGGACTTCTCGCAACGGAACGCGCCACGGCGGCAGGCGGCGACGAAGCGTTCGTAGTCGCTCGCGTTCTGGCGCTCGTAGGCCAGGGCGAAGCCGGCCAGCGCTTCGTCCAGCGCTTCGCTCGAACCGCAATAGCCGGCGATCAGCGCCGCATCGCCGGACTTGGCGTGGGCCAGCGCCAACGCCCAGCCGCACAGGCCGCAATAGGCCGGGAAACCATCCAGGGTGCCGCGGTCGCCTTCCTCCAGGCTGATCCCGCCCTTCATGTCGGCCAGCTGGCGCACGTAGAAATCGTGGCCGCCGTTGCCCCAGCCCAGGAAGATATCGGGCGAACCCTGGATCAGGCGCTGGCCGGCGACCACGCGCTGGCCTTCGTTGGCGAACGGCGACCTGCCCGGCAGGTGCGCGGCCAGCACCGAGGGCTGCGCCTCCTTGACCTGCAGGAACAGCGGCTCCTCGTCGTCGGCGCCCAGCAGCATGCTCACCCAGCAGGACGTGCCGACGCTGCCCACGCCCACGACCTTGCGCGCCACGTCGACGATGCGGAAGCGCGAGAGCAGGAAGCGGATCTGGGCGTCCAGCGATTCCATGTAGCTGCGCAGGGTGAGGTCCATGCCCAGCGCCACCGGCGTGCCGTCGGGGCGGTGGGTCTCGCGCACGATCAGCGGCGGCGACTCCAGGATCCGCAGCCGGCCATCGACGGTTTCGGTCATCCGCTCCAGCGTGCGCACATGCCCGCGCGTGCGCGCCTTGCCCAGTACCTTGCGCGCGCGCTCGCGGGCGCGGCCGGGGAGGGCTTGCAGGATCGCCTGCTCGTCGATGCAGTCGTACCACGTGTCCAGGTAGCCCATTCGCGCGTATTCGCGGATGTGGTAGCGGTAGCCACCGGCGGCGGCGCGCGCGGCCTCGGCCGCGTCGGTGTCGTCGCCGCCCAGGTGGCGCGCGGCGATCGCGGCGCTGGCGACCAGGCGCTTGAGATCCCACTCCCAGGGGCCCGGATGCACCTCGTCGAAGTCGTTGATCGCGAAAATCAGGTTGCGTTCGGCCGAAGCGAACACCCCGAAGTTGGCCACGTGCATGTCGCCGCAGGCGAACACGTCGATGCCGGTGACCGGCGTGGCGGCGGCCAGGTCGCCGGCCATGATCGCCGCGTTGCCGCGGAAGAAGGCGAACGGCGAGACGCGCATGCGCGCGTTGCGGATCGGCACCAGCTTCTCGACCCGGGAGCCGTTCTGCTGCCGGATCAGTTCAAGCGGGCTGCGCCGGGTGCGGACCGGCGGGTAAAGCGCCTGGTCCTTGCGCGGGATCCGCTTGCGCAGTTGGCGACCACGCTCCAGCCGTTCGGCCAGCAAGTGCCTCGGGCCGGTGAACAGCGGCGAGGCGTCCTGCGCCTGGCCCGTCGCCGGGGGCGGGGGCGGGTTGTCGAATGCCTGCATGCCGGTGCCTCGGACTACGGCCGGGTGGCGTAGGAAGCCGGCATCTTAATGGGTGCGGCGAGCGCCTGCGTTACTGCGTCACCTTGATCGTGCCGCAGGCCACGCGCGCGCCCGCGTTGCCGGCGGGCTGTGAGTGGTAGTCGTCCGGGTCGGCGTGCACGATCATCGCCCGGCCGGCGATGTCGTTGGCTGCGCCGCCGCCGAGCGTCACTCCGCGCAGGTGCACGTTGACCCGAGCCACGCCGCCGGCATCGGCGACGATGTTGTCCATGTCGCCGGCATGGTGGGTCGCGCCGCCGGCGCGACCGTGCGCGCTGGCCACCGGGTTGAAGTGGCCGCCGGCGCTGGTCGCGTCGACCGCGCTGCAGTCACCCTTCTCGTGCACGTGGAATCCGAACTGGCCGTTGGGCGCCAGGCCGCCGACCTCGCCGCTGATATGCACCCCGTCGCCCATCGGCGCCAGGGTGAGCTTGCCGCTGACCCGGCTGCCGGAAGCCGAGGCCAGCATCACCACCGCCTGCTGTGCGGTGCTGACCGGCGCGGGCGCCGCGGGCGGTGCCTTGGGCGTGCTGCTGCATGCGGCGAGGGCGAGCAGGCTGAAACCGGCGAGGGCCGTGGTACGCATGACCGGATCTCCTTGGGCGAAGGCGACTAGGATAAACGGTGGGGATGAACCCCATGTCGCCGCAGGACGCATCACTCCCGTGGCGCCGGCCGTTCCTGGTCCGCGGTCGCGAGGTCCCGACGGATGGCGCCGACGGATGGCGCCGATGGCCGGGGGTGCCGCACGAAAGGCAGGCGGCCCGGAGGCCGGGTGCGAAAGCCGTCAGCGACGCTTGCGCCCGGGACCGAGCTTGCGGGTGACGGTGTTGCGGCCCACGCCGAGCAGCGCGGCGGCTTCCACCCTGCGGCCGCCGGTGTGCTGCAGGGCGGCGTTGAGCAGGGCCTGTTCGAAGCGCATCCGCGCCTGCGCATGCAGGTCGCGCGCACCGGCCTGCAGGCTTTGCAGCGCCCACTGGCCGAGCTGGCGATCCCACTCCACCGGCGGTGTCGCCGCGCTGGCGGCCGCCGGGGCCTGGAGCATGCCCAGATCCCCCGCGGTAATGGTTTCGCCCGGTGCCAGCGCGGCCAGCGACCAGCACAGGTTCTGCAGTTCGCGCACGTTGCCCGGCCAGTCCATCGCCTGCAACGCGGCCAGCGCCGCCGGATCGAAGTTCTTGGCGCCGGCGCCGAGCTTGTGCGCGGCGCGATGCAGGAAGGTGGCGGCCAGTAGCGGGATGTCGGCTCGACGCTCGCGCAGCGGCGGGATCCGCAGCCGTACCACATCGAGCCGGTGCAGCAGGTCGGCGCGGAAGCGGCCTTCGGCGACCCGCGCCTCCAGGTCCTGGTGGGTGGCGGCGATCACCCGCACGTCCACCCGGATCAGCTCGCGCCCGCCGACGCGGAAGAACTCGCCCTCGGCCAGCACCCGCAACAGCCGGGTCTGCAGCGAAGCCGGCATGTCGCCGATCTCGTCCAGGAACAGGGTGCCGCCGTGGGCCTGCTCGAAGCGGCCGACATGGCGCCGGTTCGCGCCGGTGAAGGCGCCGGCCTCGTGGCCGAACAGTTCGCTCTCCAGCAACTCGGCCGGGATCGCGGCGGTGTTGAGCGCGACGAACGGCCCGGACGCGCGCGGCGACTCGCGGTGCAAGGCGCCGGCCACCAGTTCCTTGCCGGTGCCGGTCTCGCCGGTGACCAGCACCGACAACGGCACCTGCGCCAGGCGGCCGATCGCGCGGAACAGCGCGCGCATGGCCGGGGTGTCGCCGATCAGCTCGTGCGCGGTCGCGGTGGATCCCGCGGCATCCGGCTCCGCCTGCGACGGCGATGCCCCGGGCGCCGAGGACGCAGGTGCCGGCAACGCGCGCGCGGCCAGCGCCACCGCATCGTCGAGATCGAACGGCTTGGACAGGAATTCGTGGGCGCCGCCGCGGAACGCGCCGGCGGTGCTGGCCACGTCGGTGTAGGCCGACATCACGACCACCGGCAGGTGCGGGTGCGCCGCCTTCAACCGTTCCAGCAACCTCAGCCCATCCTCGCCGGGCATGCGCACGTCGGTGAACAGCAGGTCCGGCACGCCGCGTACCTGCAGCGCGTCCAGCGCACTGGCCGCGTTCTCGAAACCGTCCACCTCGTAGCCGGCGTCGCGCAGCGCGGTGGCCAGCACGAAACGCACCGAACGGTCGTCATCGACCACCCATACCCGGCGGTTGCCGCTGGCGGCGCTCATGCAGGGAAACTCATGGCAAAGACGCTCCTTCGGGCTCGTTCTGCGGCAGCAGCAGGGTGAACACGGTATGGCCGGGGCGCGAGCGGAAACCCAGCGAGCCGCGATGCTCGCGCGCGACCTGGTGGGCCAGGGCCAGGCCCAGCCCGGTGCCTTCGGCACGGCCGCTGACCAGCGGCAGGAACAGGTGCTCGGCCAATTCCTCCGGCACGCCGCCGCCGTCGTCGACGATCTCCACCCGCAGCGCGCGCGCATGCAGCCGCTCGCGGATGTGCAGGCCGCTCTCGACCCGGGTGCGCAGGACGATCGTCGAGGCGCCGGCCTGCAGCGCGTTGCGGACCAGGTTCCACACCGCCTGGGTGAGGCGGTCGGCATCGCCGGGGAACTCGGGGATGCTGGGGTCGTAATCGCGCTGCACCCGCACCGTCCAGCCGCCCTCGGCCTCGGCCAGGCGCAGCACCCGTTCGAGCACGGCATGGATGTTCAGCGGCGCGTGCGGGCGCTGCGGGGCGGGCGACAGCAGTTGGTCGACCAGCTGGCTGAGGCGGTCGATCTCGGCGCCGATCAGGTCGATCAACTCGCGCTCGTCGCCGGCCTCGGGACGTGCACCGGCGCGGCGGGCCAGCAGTTGTGCGGCGCCCTTGAGCCCGGCCAGCGGATTGCGCAGTTCGTGGGCCATGCCCTTGAGTGCGGCCTGCAGCGCGCCGGGCAGGGCCTGGGCCGGATCGGCCGAGGGGGAGTCGTCGGCCGGATGCGCCTCCAGCAGCCAGCCATCGGGGATACGGGTCAGCCAGCCGTCGGCAGGACGCGGCGCCTCGCCCGGGACCCCCAGCGGAATGCGGTGCAGGCGCAGCACTTCGCGCTCCTCCTGGGCCAGGAATCGGGCCAGGGCGTCGCCTTCCAGTTCCAGCGCGGCCAGCGGCTGGCCGATCAGGCGCCGGGCGCCGACTCCGATCCAGCGCGGGAAGGCCAGGTTGACCCCCACGATCCGCGCCTGGCGGTCGGCCCAGGCCAGCGGCGTGCCGAGTTGGTCGAGGGCAGGGCCGGGGAGTGGGTTCGTCGCATCCATTGCACCAATCTAGTGCAAGACGCCGCCCAATGCGATCCGGGCCGGGGCGCGGGTTCAGCGCCCCCCGCGCACCTGCGCCGCCAGCGAGTTCAGGATGCGCAGGTCCTCCTCGTCGAGGGTCCTGGCATCGTCGCCGCGGAAACGCATCCGGTAGGAATGGATCGTGGCTTCGAGATCGTCGACCGGGTAGCCGATCAGGCGCAGCGCGTTGACCGGATCGAAGCCCGGCGGCGGCGGCGGCGCGGCGGGATCGGGCCAGATGCCGAAGCCGGCCTCGTGCAGCCGCTTCCACGGGAACAACGGGCCGGGGTCGATCTTGCGCCCGGGGGCAAGGTCGGAATGGCCGATGACCTCGGTCTTCGGGATCCGGTGGCGGCGGGTCAGGTCTTCCAGCAGGCGGATCAGTGCATCGATCTGCGCATCGGTGAAGGGCTCATGGCCGTCGTTGTCGATCTCGATGCCGATCGAGGCCGAATTGAGTTCGTGGATCGTGCCCCAGCGGCCGGCGCCGGCGTGCCAGGCGCGATGCTCGTCGGACACCAGCTGGTAGATGCGACCGTCGTCGCCCAGCAGGTAGTGGGCGCTCACCCGACCACCGCTGTTGCTCGAGCGCAGCGTGTCGAGGCTGTGCTGCACCGAGTCCTGCTCGGTGTAGTGCACCACGATCAACTGCGCGCGGCGCGCATCGTAATTCCGCGAAGGCACCCAGGTCGCCATCGGGTTGCGCGGCGCGGCGTGCTGGCAGGCCGCGAGCGCGAGCACGCAGGCGGCGGCGAGGAGTCGGGTCGGCTTCATTCCCGCATTGCACCGCCTGCACGCCGCAATTGCAATCGGCGGCGCAAAAAACGGGCGGCGCCGCCGCCGCCCGCCCCGTGCCCGTGGTTCCCGGACGCGTCCTCAGGACTCGTAGGCCGATTCCCCGTGCGAACTGATGTCCAGGCCGACGCGCTCGGACTCCTCGCTCACCCGCAGGCCGACCGTGGCCTTGACCACCAGCATCACCGCCGCGGTGACAACCGCGCACCAGGCGATGGTGAATGCGACGCTGACCAGCTGCACCCATACCTGCGCGCCGATCGCCAGGCCGGCCTTGGTGCCGCCCAGCGACTGCGCGCTGAACACGCCGGTGAGCAATGCGCCGACGATGCCGCCGATGCCGTGGACGCCGAACACGTCCAGGCTGTCGTCCGCGCCCAGCCGCCGCTTCAGCCCGTTCACGCCCCACACGCACAGCACGCCGGCGGCCAGGCCGATCGCGATCGCGCCCATCGGCCCGACCGTGCCGGCGGCCGGGGTGACGCCGACCAGACCCGCGATCGCGCCGGAGGCCGCGCCCAGCGCCGAAGGCTTGCCCTTGGCCAGCGCCTCGACCAGGGTCCAGCCGACCACGCCGGCGGCGGTGGCGACCATGGTGTTGAGCATCGCCAGCGATGCGGACGCATCGGCGGCCAGGGCCGAACCGGCATTGAAGCCGAACCAGCCCACCCACAGCAGGGAAGCGCCGATGAAGGTGAACGGCACGCTGTGCGGCTTGAGCGCTTCGCGCCCGTAGCCCAGGCGCTTGCCGAGGAACCAGGCCCCGACCAGCCCGGCCACGCCGGCGTTGATGTGGACCACGGTGCCTCCGGCGAAATCGATCACGCCCTTGTGCGCAAGGAAGCCGCCTTCGCCGCTCCACACCATGTGCACCATCGGCAGGTAGGCGAAGGTTACCCACAGCACCGAGAACAGCAGCACCGCCTTGAACTTGATCCGCTCGGCGAACGAGCCGACGACCAGCGCCGCGGTGATGCCGGCGAAGGTGGACTGGAACGCCACGAACAGGAACTCCGGCAGCCCGCCGGCGCCGGTATCGGCGACGATCCCCTTGAGGAAGGCCTTCTGCGTGAACGAGCCGAAGAACGCGTTGCCTTCGGTGAAGGCCGCGCTGTAGCCGTAGAAGATCCACACCAGCACTACCACCGAATACACCACCAGCACCTGCATCAGCACCGACAGCACGTTCTTGGAGCGCACCATCCCGCCGTAAAACAGGGCCAGGCCCGGCACCACCATCAGCAGCACCAGCAGGGTGGAAGTCAGCATCCAGGCGATGTCGCCGCTGTCGAACGCCGGTGTCTCGGCGGCGACGTCCTGGGCAAAGGCCGCGCCGGAGGCGCCCATCGCCAGCACGGCGGCGGCCGCCATCATCGGGGACAGGGCATGGAACCGGGACTTGCGCCCGGCAGGGAATCGCAGGTTCATGGGCTTCTCCGGATCGGGGGGAGGGAGGTCAGAGCGCGTCCGTGCCGATTTCGCCGGTGCGGATGCGGATTGCGTGTTCGACCGTGGTGACGAAGATCTTGCCGTCGCCGACCTTGCCGGTGCCGGCCGATTGCTGGATCGCTTCCAGCACCGCGTCCAGCAGTTCGTCGGCGACCACGGTCTCGACCTTGATCTTGGGCAGGAAGTCGACCACGTACTCGGCGCCGCGGTACAGCTCGGTATGGCCCTTCTGCCGGCCGAAACCCTTGACCTCGGTGACGGTGATGCCGGAAACGCCCGCATGGGCCAGGGCTTCGCGCACTTCGTCCAGCTTGAACGGCCGGATGATGGCGGTGATCAGTTTCATGAAACGCCTCCTGTTGAAGATTGCGGCCGGTGCGGCCTCAGAACGACTTCGACAATGCAAGGACGAAGGTGTCGTCGAGGCCGCTCAGGTCGTTGCTGTTGTAGGAACCGCCGATGGCGAAGCCGTTGTCGAACGTCTTGTCGACGCCGAGTTTCCAGAACGTGTAGTCGGCGGCGCCGGAACTGCCCGAGATCCACTGTTTGCCGAATGCGGCCGTGCCGGTCCAGCCGGGCGAGAACTCCCATTTGGCGGACAGGTCCAGGTTGGTGCTGCCGCTGGAATCGGGGATGCCGAACAGGTCGGTGGCGGCGTACCAGTACTTCGCGCTCAGGAACTTGTAGCTGATGCCGAAGTACAGCTCGGTGGTGTCGGCGCTATTGAAGCCGGCTGGATAGTCGCCGGGGTAGGCGTAGTAGTTGAGGCCGACGTCGTAGCCGACTTCGCTGCCGCCGAACTTGCCGCCATAACCCAGGAACAGGTCGAGTTCGACCTGGCTGGAGATGTCCGGATCGGCATCGGATAGCCAGCTGATGCTGCTGCCCCAGGTACCGAGGTAGAAACCGCTGTCGTGCGTCCAGGTGACGCCGCCCTGCAGGGCGGGCTTCTCGTTGGTCTGGGTGACGCCGCGGAACAGGTAGTCGCTGACGACCGCGACCGATCCGGAAACCTCGGCGGAGGCGACGCCGGCTGCTGACAGCCCGGTGCACAAAACAATGGCAACCGCGATCTTGCGTGACGACATGACAGGCTCCTCGTCCGGTAATGGATAAAGCCCTCCCTGTCTTGCGTACTGGCTTGCAGCGCCGCGGCCGCGCATCCCCATGCGCTGCCTGGCCACGGCCGGGCGCGTTGCCGCACCTTGCCGTGCCGATCGCTTCCCGGTGCCCTCTCGTCGTGCGCCCCTGCTCCTGGTGTCGTGGTTGCCGGAAAGTGCGGCCCGGCGTGGGGGAGGGCCGCGCGTCCCGGCGCTTCCCCCGCCGGGACTTGGGTTGCAGGTCGTCCTCAGACGCCGTAGTACAGCTGGTATTCGAGCGGATGCGTGGCTGCGCGGAACTTGGTCACTTCCTGCATCTTCAGCGCGATGTAGCCGTCGATGAAGTCGTCGCTCATCACCCCGCCGGCCTTGAGGAACTCGCGGTCGGCGTCCAGCGCCTCCAGCGCCTGGTCCAGGCTGGAGCACACCTGCGGGATCAGCTTTTCCTCCTCCGGCGGCAGGTCGTACAGGTCCTTGTCGCTGGGTGCGCCCGGGTCGATCTGGTTCTTGATCCCGTCCAGGCCGGCCATCATCAGCGCGGTGAAGGTCAGGTAGCCGGACTGCAGCGGATCGGGGAAGCGGATCTCGATCCGACGCGCCTTCGGGCTGGACACCCACGGGATCCGGCACGAGGCCGAGCGGTTGCGCGCCGAGTAGGCCAGCATCACCGGCGCCTCGAAGCCCGGCACCAGGCGCTTGTAGCTGTTGGTGCCGGAGTTGGCGAAGGCGTTGATCGCGCGGGCGTGCTTGAAGATGCCGCCGATGTACCACAGCGCCATCTGCGACAGGCCGCCGTAGCCGTCGCCGGAGAACAGGTTCTTGCCGGCGCTGGACAGCGACTGGTGCACGTGCATGCCGCTGCCGTTGTCGCCGACGATGGGCTTGGGCATGAAGGTGGCGGTCTTGCCGTTGCGGTGGGCGACGTTCTTGATGATGTACTTCATGGTCAGCAGCTCGTCGGCCTTGCGCACGAGCGTGTTGAACTTGGTGCCGATCTCGCACTGGCCGGCGGTGGCCACCTCGTGGTGGTGGACCTCGACCTCGATGCCGGACTCCTCCAGCACCTTGCACATCTCCGCGCGCATGTCGTGCAGCGAATCGTGCGGGGCCACCGGGAAGTAGCCGCCCTTCACGCCCGGGCGGTAGCCGGTGTTGCCGCTCTCGTACTTGGTGCCGCTGTTCCAGGCGCCTTCCTCCGACTCGATCTCGAAGAAGGTGTGGCCCATGTCGTTGGCGTAGCGCACCGCGTCGAAGATGAAGAACTCCGGCTCCGGGCCGAAGAAGGCGGTGTCGGCGATGCCGGAGGACTTCAGGTAGGCCTCGGCGCGCTTGGCGATGCCACGCGGGCAGCGCGCGTAGCCCTGCATCGTGGCCGGGTCGAGGATGTCGCAGGTCAGGATCAGGGTCGGGTCGGCGGTGAACGGATCCAGCACCGCGGTATCGGCATCGGGCAGCAGGACCATGTCCGATTCGTTGATGCCCTTCCAGCCGGAGATCGAGGAGCCGTCGAACATCTTGCCGTCCTCGAACAGGCCCGGCTCGACGATGTTCGCCGGGAAGGTGACGTGCTGCTGCATGCCACGCATGTCGACGAACCGCAGGTCCACGAACTCGACCTGGTTGTCCTTGATCAGCTTCTCGACTCTTTCCACGGACATCGCACGCAACCTCGGGGGTGTTGGGATACCCAAGGCATAGCAGGCGGCGTGCCAACCCGGGCCCACATCCAAGACATTGATTTCATTGATCCCAGGCGTGGCTTCAGGGCTTTATTGCACCAATTTGATGCTATTTTGATGCGCGATTGAACCCGTCTGGTGCAAGTGGTGCGGACCCGGCTCTCGCTTATCCTGTGCGCTCCATTCCCGCCGGCCCCGCCCCGTGTCCGACCTGCTCGCCGCCCTGCTGCTGGGCATCCTCGAAGGGCTGACCGAGTTCCTGCCGATCTCCAGCACCGGCCACCTGCTGATCGCCCAGCACTGGCTCGGGCCGCGCTCGGACTTCTTCAACATCGTGATCCAGGCCGGCGCGATCCTGGCGGTGACCCTGGCCTTCCGCCAGCGCCTGTGGCAACTGGCCACCGGCCTGCACGAGCCGGCCAACCGCGACTACGTGGCCAAGATCGGCGTGGCCTTCCTGGTCACCGCCGTGGTCGGCCTGCCGGTGCGCCTGGCCGGCTGGGAACTGCCGGAAACCGTGACCCCGGTGGCCTGGGCGCTGCTGCTGGGCGGCGTGTGGATGCTGGTGGCCGAGCACTACGCCGAGAAGCGCGGCGACGTGGCCACCGTGACCTGGAAGGTGGCGGTGCTGGTCGGCCTGGCCCAGGTGGTGGCCGGCGTGTTCCCCGGCACCTCGCGCTCGGCCGCGGCGATCTTCATCGCCATGCTGGCCGGCACCAGCCGGCGCTCGGCGGCGGCCGAGTTCGTGTTCCTGGTCGGCATCCCGACCATGTTCGCCGCCAGCGGCTACGCTTTCCTGGAACTGGTCCGCGACGACGCCCTCGGCGGCGAGGACTGGAGCGCGGTGGCGGTGGCGTTCGCCGCCGCCGCGGTCACCGGGTTCATGGTGGTGCGCTGGTTGATGGACTACATCAAGGCGCACCGGTTCACCGTGTTCGCGCTCTACCGGATCGTGCTGGGCGCGTTGCTGCTCGCGTTCATGCCGGCCGGCACCTGAACCGCTTTACGCGGGTTGAACTCGCACTGGCGTATAAGGCGTTCCACCTCTCGAAGTGCCATTGCAGATCCGCCCATCCACCCATCGCCGGCCGTCGTGGCCTGCGCCCTCACGGAGAGTCCCATGAAACACCGTCCGCTGCTGCTCCCGCTCGCCCTGCTCGTGCCGCTGGCCCTGGCCGCCTGCCACAAGCCGGCCGAACCCGCCGCCGATCCGGCCGCCACGACCGCCACCGCCGACCAGGCGCCGCCGGCGATGGCCGACACCGCCGCCCTGCTGCCGGCCTACCACTGGAACCTGGCCGAGGCCACCGATGCCCAGGGCCAGAAGATCGAGGCCCTGTTCGCCAACCCGGACAAGCCGCTGCAGCTGGACTTCGCCGACGGCCGCGTGTCGGTGTCCAATACCTGCAACCGGATGACCGGCGGCTTCGTTCTGGCCGGCGACAAAGCCACCCTCGGCCCGATGGCCTCCACCCTGATGGCCTGCCCGGATCCGAAGCTGGCCGCGCTGGACGCCGAGGTCGGCACCCGCCTGGCCGGCGAACTCACCGTGGCCAGCACTGCCGGCGACGTGCCGCAGCTGGTGCTGACCAATGCCGCCGGCGACCGCCTGGTGTTCCACGGCACCCCGACCCCGGCCACCCGTTTCGGCGGCCCGGCCGAGCGCGTGTTCCTGGAAGTCGGCCCGGAGACCCGGCCGTGCAGCCACCCGCTGATCCCGGACAAGCAGTGCCTGCAGGTGCGCGAGATCAAGTTCGACGAGAACGGCCTGCGCGCCGGCGAGCCGGGCGAGTGGCAGAACTTCTACGAGCAGATCGAAGGCTTCACCCACCAGCCCGGCACCCGCAACGTGCTGCGCGTGGACCGCTACACCCTGGCCAACCCGCCGGCCGACGCCTCGGCGAACGCCTATGTGCTGGACATGGTGGTGGAGTCGGAGACGGTCAAGCGCTGACCCCGCGCCGGTTCCGTGATGACGAACGGCCGACCTCCGGGTCGGCCGTTCTTTTTGCTAGTCCCCTTCCGCCGGGCCGAGCACCGTCGCCGCGATCGCCTCGGCGGCTTCGCGCAGGTCGGCCTTGCCGCCGCGCGCGTTGACGTGCAGCGCCACCACCACGTCCTGCCCGGGATAGTTGGCCAGGCACGACAGCGTGCCCTTGACGCTGCCGCCGTGCGCGACGTAATCGCGGCCCGCGCCATCCTGCTGGAGCCGCCAGATCAATCCCTGCACCGGCGGCTGGCCACTCGGGGGCGCGCCGTCCGGCGCCGGCATCGCGGTGGCCGATGGGTCCAGCCGGGGCCGGTACATTTCCGCGATCGCGGGCTTGCCGAGCAGCGTGCCCGCGTTCAGTGCGTGCCCCAGGCGCACCATGTCCTCGTCGCTGGCGAGGATGCCGCCGCCGACGTACTTGTAGCTCACGTCCTCCTGCACGGCATTGGTCAGCTCGCCGCTGGCCGCATCGAATTCGTAGCCGCGCGCACGCCGCGGGATGATCCGCGTCGGCACGTCGAACGAAGTCGCGTCCATGCCCGCGGGCTCCCAGACATGCGCCCGCAGGTAGTCCTCCATGCCCTCGCCGCTGGCCCGTTCGATCGCCGCCTGCAGCAGGTTGGTCGCGAACGAGGAGTAGTTCCAGTGCCGCCCGGGCGCGAACAGCAGCGGCTCGTCCTGCCAGCGCCGCGACGCCGCCTCGCGCAGCCGTTCCAGCTGCTGGCGGATGGGGGCGGGATCCAGCGCCAGCGCGGGCGCGGCGACCAGCTACAGGCACAGCAGGAGGCATGGCAGCCGGCGATCGACGGCACTTCCGCGGAAACGGGATCGGGACATTGCCGGGCGCGGGGCCGGCCGTGCTTCGCGCAGGCCGTCAGCCGTGCAAAGCCGGATTGAGCGTGTAGCTGCCATACACCAGCGCCTCGGCCAGCGCATGGCCTTGCATCGCCCGCAGCACGTCGCCGGCGGTGAAGCGCGGCGGCAGGTCCAGGGTGGCCACGTCCAGGGCGAACAGGCGGAAGAAGTAGCGGTGCATGCGCAGGTCGTTGAACGGCGGATAAGGACCGTCGTAGCCGAAGTAGTCCCCTTCCATCTGGGGGTCGCCGGCGAACCAGCCGGTGTAATCGTTCAGGCCCTGGCGCGCACCGGCCGGGCCTGCGGGCGAGCGCTTGCCCCGGGCGGTGACGCCGTCGCTGCAGCTGCCTGCGGCGATGCTGCGCACCTGCGGTGCGATGTCGGCCATCGCCCAGTGCACGAAATCCCCGCGCGGCTGCGCCACCGGGATCTGCAGGTCCTCGCGGCCCACGGTCTCGGGCACCGTCGGCGCGTCCGGGTCGATGCACAGCAGGGCGAAGGACCGGGTCCCCTCGGGTACGTCGTCCCAGGCCAGGTGCGGGTTGCGGTTGGCGGCGAAACCATCCGCCTGGCCCATCGCGACGGACGACGCCTTTACGCTGGCCGAGGACACCCCGCTCAGCGTGCTGCCATCCGGCGTGCTGGCCAACGACTCCGACATCGACAGCGCCACCCTGACGGCGGTGCTGGTCAGCGGGCCACAACACGGCACGCTGAACCTGGGGTCCGACGGCGGCTTCACCTACCTCTCGGACGCCGACTACTTCGGCCCGGACAGCTTCAGCTATGTCGCCAACGACGGCCAGGCCGACTCCAACATCGCCACCGTCACCCTGACGGTCACGCCGGAAGCGCTGACTGTCTCGCGCTTCACCCCCACGTCGACCGGGTTCCAAGTTGGCTTCAATCGCGCCATCGACCCCTCGGTCCTCAACCTGTATGACACCGAAGCCGGTGGACTCGGGGTGGCGGATGTCACACTCACCGGCAGCAGCGGCCCGGTCAAAGGCTCGATCGTTGTCGACGCCGATGGCAAGGGCCTGACCTTCATCCGTAGCGGCGGCACGCTGGCGGCAGGCACGTGGACCGTCCGTCTCGAGAGCGGACCGCTGGCATTCAAGGACACCGCCGGTGGCGCGCTGGATGGTAACGGTGACGGCAGCACCGGCGACGCCTTCAGCACGACCTTCACCACCTCCGCTTCTGTTCGCACGCTCAGCCTGCCCGACTTCATGCGCGGGCCGGGCCAGTTCGTCGACGTTACCGCGCCCTCGCAGAACGGCTTCCTGCCGCTTTATCTGTCCGACGGGGCAGGCGTGAGCAGTGTCGAGTTCACGCTCCATTACGACCCGGCGCTACTCGATCTGCAGACGGTGTCGGCTGGTGCGGGGCTGCCCGCTGGCGCGACCGTCGAGCGACTGCCGGCGCCGGATGGGGTCCTCAAGGTACGCGTCAGCAGCCCCAGCGCGCTCGCGGCTGGCAAGGTCCACCTGCTCGACCTGCAGGCCTTCGTGCCGAGCACGGCCGCCTACGGTGCCAAGCAGGTGCTCGATCTTGGCGAGGTGCTGGTCAATGGCCAGGGGGCGACCGACGACGATGCCGTGCAGGTCGTCGGCTACCTCGGCGACACGAGTGGCAACGCCGCCTACACCACCTTGGACGGACAGCAGATTCAGCGCGTTCTGGTCAAGCTCGACTCCGGCTTTGCTGCCTATCGCAATGTCGACCCGCTGATCATCGCCGACATCAACGGCAGCGGCACGCTCACCTCAATCGACGCCAGCCGCGTGCTGCAGGAAGCGAGCTTCCTGATGGGAGCAGCGGGCAGCGTTGACCGTCCCGAGATTCCACCGATCCCGGTCGGTGGCGGCGCAATCAACTTCTCCGGTCCCGATCCGCGCGTCGATGTTCCCATCGACGCCACGGCTGATCGTGGCGCGGTGGTGACCGTCCCGGTTCGCATCGACACCGCCCTCGGTCTGGAATCGGCACAGCTGAGGATGGCCTACGACGCCAGCCGCTTCGACTTGGTCGAAGTACGTCGCGGCTCGATCAGTGGCGACTTCGGCTGGTTCATTGCCAGCACCGAGGCCGGCCGGATTACGGTCGACATGACGCGCCTCGCAGCACTTGCGGGAGGTGCCGGTACCTTGCTCGACATCGACCTGCGGGTCAGGGCAGATGCATTGCCAGGCGTCAGCCCGATCGACCTGCAGTATGCCCGCCTGAACGACGGCCACCTGACCCTTGGCGTCGTGCCGCAGCCCGGTGCCGACGAAACCGATGGGCGAATCACCGTGGCCGCACAGGCTGAGACTGGTCATCCAGAGGTGACCGCAGCACCGCTATCTGCTGCTGCACCGCGAGCCGAGAGGGTCATCGGTGCGGATGCGTGGTCGGCAGCGCCGGCGATCGGTGGTCCCGCATCGGTCGCACCGGTGATCGACCTGGCCGCCAGCTTCTCGCTGCCGGCCGCGATCAGTGAGGCGATGGCCATCGACAGCGGCCGCAAGCCGTGGCTGAAGGACTATCTCGGCAACGTTGGCCAGGCGCGGCCGACATCGCCCAATGCAGGGCTGAAGGTGAGCGTGACGCAGCCCGCCGCAATTAGGACCGCAGCGCGTTTGGGGGCGTTGTAAACTGGTGTTCGGTGCGAGGGATGCGCTCGATGAGCGGCACAACGATAGGGGAGCGAGCGCCATGTCCTGGCGGCTCGTCGTGGTGGCAGGATGACCGGAGCTTTACCGGTGTTGAAAGGAGGGTCTGCATGAAACCAGGAGTCAATGCGTGCACGTTCTGTCTGGGCATGGCGCTGTTCGCAGCGCTTCCCGCCCATGCCTCGCCTTTTTCGGTTGGTCTGCCGGCAAGCGCCGAGCGCGGTACGCCGATCACGGCATCATTGCTCGATGGCGGCGTCACGCAGCTTGAAGCAGCCGATCTCGTTCTGACTTTCGATGCGGATGTCTTCAGCTTTTCGGCGGCGACGACCGGTTTCGCAACGAGCGGTTTTTCGTTGCTGGCGGGGCAGCCGGTGTTCTTGCAGGGCAGCCTGTGGCAGGTCGAGCTCAGTCTGGCGACGGCTGGTGTTGCCGTGGATGGCATTTCCGGCGCCCTGATTGAGGTGGGCTTCATGATCCGGCAGAGTGCGCCGCTGGGGGTGTCGGCCATCCTCTTTGCCAGCAAGGCAGCGTCGGATTACGTTGTTCCGGAACAGGTGGGCTGGATCAACGTGACGCAAGGATCGATACAGCCCGTACCCGAGCCGACATCATCGACGCTCGTCGCGATGGGGCTGCTGGCCCTGGTGGGCTGGAGTCGCCGGTTGCGCTGAGCCGGCGGGCGGACAAGCGGGCGAACGACCAGGCATTCGCTCGCCCGCGACAGCGATTTTTCAACGTCACATCATGAAGGGAGAAATGAACGCCATGAGCAAAGTCGACCAACAAGAAAGCGCCGCTCCGAACCTGCCAGAGGGGGCTGCCGCGCCGCAAATGCCGCGGATCCGGTGGGTCACGGATGGCTTGAAGAGCTCGTACGCGAACTTTGCCAACGCGAACAGCACGCGCGAAGAAGTGGTGTTGAACTTCGGCGTGAACAACAGTTGGGACCGGGCGCAGCCGGAAATGGCGATTGAGCTTTCGCATCGGATCATGCTCAGTCCATTCGCGGCGAAACGCCTGTCGACGATGCTGGCGCAACTCATCGCAGAGTATGAGCAGCGCTACGGGCAACTCAACTAGGAGCCCGGTCCGCGCTTGCCCCTTGCCTCAGGCGCTGCCAACCGCCTGAGCTGCAGGCAGTTCGCAGCGGTGATGCCTCAACCTGCCGCGTCGTGATGCTGGTTCTGAAGGGCTTTCTTGGAGTCAAGCACTTACTCTGCCGACGCGCATGCTGACCACTGGTCGGCCTTCGCCTCGGCCACCACCGCCGCCGATTTCTGCACCAGCTGGCTGGCGCTGCAATGCCTGCAGATCGAAGAGGTGCGGGCAGCGCTGCTGCTGCTCGAGCAGGGCGGCGGCACCTTCGTCCCGGCAGCCGTCTGGCCTTCGGCGCAGACCGACGTCGGCTACCTCGCGCCGGCTGCCGAGCAATGCCTCGGCGAACGCCAGGGCAAGGTGTTGCGTGGACAGCCTGGCGCACTGGTCGTCGTCGCCTACCCGGTCGAACTCGAAGGACGCCTGCACGGTGCCGTCATCGTCGACCTCGTCGAGCGCCCCGATGACGCGCTGCAACACGTCCTGCGGCAACTGCACTGGGGCATCGGCTGGATCGAGACGCTCTTCCTCCGCCGGCAGAACCTCGCCGACACTGAGCGCGTCGAGCGCGCGCGCAGCGCGCTCGACGTCCTCGCCGTCGCTGCCGAACACGAACGCCTGCCGGATCTCGCGCTGGCAGTGGTCAACGACCTCGCCAGCCGCTTCGCCTGCGACCGCGTCGCGCTCGGCATCGACCGCCGTGGCCAGGCGCGCCTGCTCGCCCTGTCGCACTCCGCCTTCTTCGAAAAGAAGAGCCAGTTCGTCAGCGCCCTCGAAAACGCCATGGACGAGGCCCTCGACCAGCGGCGCAGCATCGTCCACCCGCCGCTCGACGACGGCGAAGGCGCCATCGCCATCGCCCATCGCGACCTCGCCGGCGCGCGCGCCGTCTGCTCGGTCGTCCTCGAACACCGGGGGCTCGGCATTGGCGTCCTCAGCTTCGAGCGGGCGAACGCATTCGCCAGCGACGAAGTGCGCAGCTGCGAGGCCGTCGGCACGCTGCTCGCACCACTCCTCGCCAGCCGCATCGAACTGCACCGCTGGTTCGCCGGACGCCTCGCGTACCGCTGGCGCGACACCTGGCGCCACCTCAAGGACCGCCGGCGGCCG
>JAFLEA010000045.1 GCA_017302035.1 Lysobacterales bacterium | reverse complement strand
GTCGACGCAGGCATGGGCCAGGCCGGCCAGGCCGCGCCCGGCAGCGACCCGAGGCGTCGGCCGTGCCAGCCTAGTGCGCAACGCCACGGCGACGGCGACGTCGATGCCGGCGGCCGGCACCGGCGCACCAGCCACGGGCGGCAGGTGTCCGTCCAGCAGCAGCGCGGCGGCGGCGTCGCCCAGGGTGCCGGTGACCCACACCTCGTCGCCCACGCGGGCGCCGTCGCGGCGCAGGGCCGCGCCCGACTCCGCCCAGCCCATCGCGGTCACCGCGATCGACAGCGGCCCGCGCGTGGTGTCTCCGCCGACCAGGGCGACGGCATGTGCATCGGCCAGTGCCAGGAAGCCGTCGAGGAAGGCTTCGAGCCAGCGCGCATCGTCTTCGGGCAACGACAGCGACAGCGTGCACCACGCCGGAAGCGCACCCATCGCCGCGAGGTCGGAAAGACTGGCCGCCAGCGCCTTCCAGCCGATGTCGGCCGGCGTCGCGTCGGCCGGGAAATGCACGCCCGCGTTGAGCGTGTCGGCGGTGACCACCAGCGCGTGGCCGGGCGGCACCTGCAGCAGCGCGGCATCGTCGCCGATGCCCAGCAGCACGCCCTCGCGCGCGGCGGCGCGTGCACGGATCGATTCGATCAGGTCGAACTCGGCCATGCCGCCGATCCGGGCGGGGGTCAGGCCCCGGCGCCGGCCAGCGCCCGGCAGATCCCGACCAGCGCACCGATGGCCAGCACCATCGTCGGCAGCATCGACAACAGGAAGCCGAGGCCACGCTTGGCCGGATTGGCGACGTAGGCGCGCCAGTACAGCAGGCGGCCGACCAGATAGACGGCGCCCAGCCCCGCGGCCCAGGTTGGCGACCAGTACTTCGCCGCCAGGAACAGTGCCGGCAGGAACGCGATCATGACCTCGAGGGTGTTCATCTGCACCCGGTACATGCGCTCGAAACCCTCGTCGCCGGACACCGCCGGGGCCTTCAGCCCGGAGCGTGCCCGCGCCCGCCCGGTGAGCGCGCCGAACGCGATGAACTGGAGCACTGCCAGGATGGCCACCAACTCCACGTAATGCATGCGCTTGCTCCTGCGGGTTGTCGAATGAAAAACCGGGTGCTCCGGCCCGTGCCCGGCCTAGTGGCGGGCGCGACCGGAGGCCTGGACCTCGGCCGTGCGCCACTGCGCGCTGGCGTGGTCGAGCACCCCGTTGACGTAGGTGTGGCCGTGCTCGGAGCCGAAGCGCTTGGCGATTTCGATGGCCTCGTTCAGGACCACGCGGTAGGGCACGTCCGGCCGATGCAGCAGTTCGTAGGCGGCCAGGCGCAGCACCGCGCGCTCGATCGCATCGACTTCCTGCACCCCGCGGTCCAGGTACGGTGCCAGCGCCGCGTCGAGGTCCGCGTGCCCGGCGGTCACTCCGCGGACCAGGTCCTCGAAGTACTCCAGGTCGGCCACTTCGTGCGCCTGCTCGTGGGCGAACTGGGCGATCACCTGCTGCGCGTTGCCGCCGGAGATCTGCCAGGCGTAGACCGCCTGCAGCGCGCGGCGGCGGGCGCGCGAGCGCAGCACCGGGTCGATGCCGGAACGGGAACGGGGGTGGCCACGGCTCATTGCAGGCGCTCCAGCAGGTTGACCATTTCCAGCGCGGCCAGTGCCGCCTCCTCGCCCTTGTTGCCGTGGCTGCCGCCGGCGCGCGCCTGCGCGTCCTCGAACTTCTCCACCGCCAGCACGCCGTTGAGGACCGGCACTCCGGTGTCCAGCGCCACCCGCATCAGGCCCTGCGCGCACAGGTCGGCGACGTGCTCGTAGTGGCGGGTGTCGCCGCGGACCACGCAGCCCAGCACGATGACCGCCTGGTGGGCGCCATCCGTGGCCAGCCTCTGTGCGGCCACCGGCAATTCCCAGGCGCCGGGCAGGCGGACCACGTCCACCGCCGTGTCCGGCACGCCGTTGTCGGCCAGGCACTGCCGCGCGCCGGTGACCAGGGCATCGGTGATGCGCGCGTTCCAGCGGCTGGCCACGATCGCGAAGCGGGCGCCGTCCGGGAGCCGGAGGTCGCCTTCGTACAGGGTCATGGGCGGGAGGACTGCTGAGGGTCTGACAGTTTAACCGCCTGCGGGGGCAGGTACTCGACCACTTCCAGGCCATAGCCGGCGAGGCCGGCCTGGCGGCGCGGGGTGCCGAGCACGCGCAACCGGCCCAGGCCCAGGTCGGCCAGGATCTGGGCGCCGGCGCCGTTGCGGCGCCACTGCCCTGCATCCTTGGCATGGGTGCCGCGTCCGGCCCCGTCCGGCGGCGCCCCGGCGCGCAGCCGCGCCAGCAGCACCTCGGCATTGCGCGGCTCGGACAGCACCACCATCACCCCCTGGCCCTCGGCGGCGATCGCGCGCAGCGCGTCGGTGGCGGCCACCCCGAAATCCTCGCGGCGCCAGTGCAGCAGGTCGCTGAGCGGGTTCTCCACCTGGACCCGGACCAGGGTCGGCCGGGCCCGGTCGGGGAGGCCGCGAACCAGGGCGAAGTGCAGTTCGTGGGCGATGCGGTCGCGGTAGGTGACCAGGGTGAATGGGCCGAACTCGGTGTCGATGGCGCGCTCGTCCACCCGCTCGACGGTGTGCTCGGTCGCCAGCCGCCAGGCGATCAGGTCGGCGATGGAGCCCATCTTCAGGCCGTGCTCGCGGGCGAACACCTCCAGTTGCGGGCGCCGGGCCATGCCGCCGTCGGCGTCCATCACTTCCACCAGCACGCCGGCGGGCTCCAGGCCGGCCAGCCGCGGCAGGTCGCTGGCCGCCTCGGTGTGGCCGGCGCGGGTCAGCACGCCGCCGGGCTGGGCCGCGAGCGGGAAGATGTGGCCGGGCTGGCTCAGGTCCGACGGCTTCGCGTCCGCGCGCACCGCGGTGCGGATGGTGTGGGCGCGGTCGTAGGCGGAAATGCCGGTGGTCACGCCCTCGGCCGCTTCGATGCTGACGGTGAAGTTGGTGTGGAACTGCGCGGTGTTGGCCTGGACCATCGGCGCCAGCCCCAGCTGCGCGCAGCGCTCGCGGGTCAGCGACAGGCACACCAGGCCGCGGGCGTGGGTAACCATGAAATTGATGTCGGCCGGGCGCACCAGCTCGGCGGCCATGATCAGGTCGCCTTCGTTCTCGCGGTCCTCGTCGTCGACCACTACCACCATGCGGCCGGCGCGGATCTCCTCCAGCAGTTCGGGGACGGTGGCGAAGCTCATGCCGCCTCTCCCGTGCCCGCGCCGAGCAGGCGCTCGACGTAGCGCGCGACCAGGTCCACTTCCAGGTTCACCGCCTCGCCCACCCCGGTTCCGGCGAAGCGGGTGTGGGCGACGGTATGCGGGATCAAGGCGACCTCGAAGCCCTCGCCGTCGACCTCGTTGACGGTGAGACTGACGCCGTCCACGCAGATCGAGCCCTTCTTCGCGATGTACTTCAGCAGTTGCGCGGGCGCGGCGAAACGCCAGCGCTGCGCGCGCGCATCGGCGTGCACCGACAGCACCCGGCCGACACCGTCGACATGGCCGCTGACCAGGTGCCCGCCGAGGCGGTCGTCCGGGCGCATCGCCCGTTCCAGGTTCAGCACCGCGCCGACCGGCAACGCACCGAGCGTGGTCAGTGCCAGGGTCTCGGTGGAGGCATCGGCCTGGAACGAGGTCGGGTCGAAGGCGACCACGGTCAGGCACACGCCGTTGACCGCGATGCTCTCGCCCGGGCGCACCCCGGCGAACGGCAACGTGCCGGCGTTGAAAGTGAAGCGGGCATCGCCGCCGCGCGTTTCGCGTGCGGCCAGGCGGCCGACGCCCTCGATGATTCCGGTGAACATGCGCGCATTATCCCATGGCGGGCGCGGGGTCCGGCCCGGCCGCCGGGCGCAGCAGCAGCCTGCGATCCTCGCCGATGCGGGTGTCGTCGACCCACTCGAAGCGCAATCGCTGCGCCATCGCTTCGATCCCGAGCCCGGCGAACAGCGGGCGGGCGGCGTCGCCCAGCAGCAGCGGCGCCTGGTACAGCAGCAGCTCGTCGACCAGGCCTTCGCGCAGCAGCGCCCCGCACAGCACCGGGCCGGCCTCGACCTGGACCTCGTTGATGCCGCGCTCGCCGAGCAGGCGCAACGCCGCGTGCAGGTCGGGACGGCCTTCGCGCAGCGGCAGCGCGGCGAATTCCGCCTGCAGGCCGGGCGGCGGCGCGGCGTCGGGTCCGTGCAGGTAGAGCGTGGGCGCCGCGCCGTCGCGGATCCGGCCGGCGGCCAGGCTGCGCAGGCGCGGGTCGATCACCACCCGCAACGGCGGCAGGAACGCCTGGTCCCCGTCCGGGCGCGCGGTCAGCGCCGGATCGTCGGCCAGCACCGTGCCGGCGCCGGTGAGGATCGCCCCGCTGCGCGCGCGCCAGCACTGCACGTCGGCGCGCGCCTCCGCGCCGGTGATCCACTTCGATTCGCCGCTGGCCATCGCCGTGCGCCCGTCCAGGCTGGCGGCCAGCTTGATCCGCAGCCACGGCCGGCCGCGCTCCACGCGCGACAGGAAGCCGCGGTTGAGTTCCCGCGCCTGCGCTTCCAGCAGCCCGGAGGCGACCTCGATCCCCGCCGCCCGCAGGCGGGCGAAGCCGGCCCCGTCCACCGGCGGGAACGGATCGCGCATGGCCGCCACCACCCGGGCCACGCCCGCTTCCGCCAGCGCGTCGGCGCATGGCGGCGTGCGCCCGTGGTGGGCGCAGGGTTCCAGGGTGACGTAGGCGCTGGCACCGCGGGCGCGTGCTCCAGCCTGGCGCAGCGCGAACACCTCCGCATGCGGCTCGCCGGCCCGCGCATGCCAGCCTTCGCCCACGATTTCGCCGTCGCGCGCGATCACGCAGCCGACCACCGGGTTCGGGCGTGCGGTCCACAGGCCGCGCTCGGCCAGGCGCAGCGCCCGCGCCATCAGCGCCCGTTCTGGCCCGCGATCCGCGCTCAACGCTTCTTCTGCCGCTCGGCGACCTTGTCGGCGTGCTTGTCGACGGGCGCCGCCTCGCCGCCCTGCAGCAGCGGCAGCTGGCCGCTGCCCGGCGGCAGGTCGCGTTCGAGCCGCTCGATCTCCTCGCGGAAATCGGCCACGTCCTCGAAGCTGCGGTACACCGAGGCGAAGCGCACATAGCCGACGTGGTCGAGCTTGCGCAGTTCCTCCATCACGAACTCGCCGATCCTGCGCGAAGCCAGCTCGCGCTCACCGCTCATGCGCACGTCGTGGACCACCGCGCGTACCGCCGCCTCGATCCGCTCCTCGGATACCGGCCGCTTCTGCAGTGCGCGGTCGAAGCCCAGGCGCAGCTTCTTGGCGTCGAACTGCTCGCGGCGGCCGTCGCTCTTGATGATTGCCGGCAGCTTCAGCTCCACCGTCTCCAGGGTGCTGAAGCGCTCGCCGCAGGCCTCGCACTCGCGCCGCCGGCGGATGGTGGCGCCGTCCTCGGACACCCGCGAGTCGATCACCCGGGTGTCGGTGTGCTGGCAGTACGGACAATGCATGGCTCAGGACCGGCCGCCACCAAAGGTCATCACGTGCACGAACACGCTGGTCACCGGCTGGCCGTTGATGACCGCCGGGCGGTAAGCCGATTGCATCGCCGAGCGCTTGGCCACCTTGTCGTAGCCGCCGGTGGTGGCGCAGATCACCTCGGCCTGCAGCGGCTTGCCCGAGGCATCCACGAGCACCGCATACACCACCAGTCCCGGCTGCGCGGGCATGCCCTTCTTGTTCTTGACGCTGTTCACGAACTGGGTCATCTGCGCGCGCACGCGCTCGCTGTCCGCTTCGGGCTCCGGCTGCAGCGGCCACGCATCGCCGAACACCTGGGCCAGGCTCCGGCCGGGGAAGCGTTCGAGGTCCCCCTGCTTGCAGACGATGGGGCGGTCGCGCGATTCGTTCAGCGTGTAGTCGAGCTTGTTGGCCCAGGTGGCCTCGTCATCGGCGCGCGCCTGGCCGGTAACCAGCGCCAACGCCAGCAGCGTGAGTATCCATGCCCTCATCGCGCGTCTCCCCTCAGCCGTAGACAGGGTACTTGCGGCACTGCGCGGCGACCTTGTCGCGCACGGCGGCAATCACCGCCTCGTCGGACGGCGCGTCGAGCACGTCGGCGATCCAGTTGGCCAGGTCGATGCAGTCCTGCTCCAGGTAACCGCGGGTGGTCACCGCCGGGGTGCCCAGGCGCAGGCCCGAGGTCACGAACGGCGAACGCGGGTCGTTGGGCACCGCGTTCTTGTTGACGGTGATGTGGGCCTTGCCCAGCGCCGCTTCCGCGTCCTTGCCGGACACGTCCTTGCCGATCATGTCCACCAGCATCAAGTGGTTGCAGGTGCCCCCGGAGACAATGTTGTAGCCGCGCGCGATCAGCGTGTTCGCCATCGCCTGCGCGTTCTTCACCACCTGCTGCTGGTAGGCCTGGAACTCCGGCTCCAGCGCTTCCTTGAACGCCACCGCCTTGGCCGCGATCACGTGCATCAGCGGGCCGCCCTGGATGCCGGGGAATACGATCGACTGCAGCTTCTTGACCAGGTCCTCGTCGGCGCCCTTGGCCAGGATGATGCCGCCGCGCGGGCCGCGCAGGGTCTTGTGGGTGGTGGAGGTCACCACGTGCGCGTGCGGCAGCGGGTTCGGATAGACGCCGGCGGCGACCAGGCCGGCGACGTGGGCCATGTCCACGAACAGGTACGCGCCGACCTTGTCGGCGATGGCGCGGAAGCGTGCCCAGTCGATCACCTGCGAGTAGGCCGAGAAGCCGGCCACGACCATCTTCGGCTTGTGCTCCAGGGCCAGGCGCTCGACCTCGTCGTAGTCGATCCGGCCCTGTTCGTTCACCCCGTACTGCACGGCGTGGAACAGCTTGCCGGAGGCGTTGACCTTGGCGCCGTGGGTGAGGTGGCCGCCATGGGCCAGGGACATGCCCAGGATGGTGTCGCCCGGCTGCAGCAGGGCGAAGTACACGGCCTGGTTGGCCTGGGAGCCGGAATGCGGCTGGACGTTGGCGTAGTCGGCTCCGAACAGCTGCTTCACCCGGTCGATCGCCAGCTGCTCGGCGATATCCACGTATTCGCAGCCGCCGTAGTAGCGCTTGCCCGGGTAGCCCTCGGCGTACTTGTTGGTGAGCTGGCTGCCCTGCGCCTCCATCACCCGCGGGCTGGCGTAGTTCTCGCTCGCGATCAGCTCGACGTGGTCCTCCTGGCGCTGGTTCTCGGCGGCGATGGCCTGGGCCAGTTCGGGGTCGTAGGTCTCGATGCGGGCGTCGCGGGGGTACATCGGCGGCTCCTGGCGATGGGGATTGGCAGGCTTGGGATTGTACGGCCCTGCCGGGGCAAAAGCGCCGCCTGCCGGCGGCCTGCCCGGAAACGAAAACGGCGGGCCTGGATGGCCCGCCGTTCCCGGTTCTGCCGCGGTGGCGAACGCGATGCCTACGCCGCCTCGCGCTTGCCCGGCAGCGGCGGGTCGTAGTAGCTGGCCGCGCGCAGCTCGTGGCTGTCGAAGTCGTCCACGGTGATCGTCTCCAGGGTGATCTGGCGCAGTTCCTCCAGCAATGCCCGCTCCTCGGCGCTGATCACGCCTTCCGCCACCGCCTCGTCCAGCTGCGCCGGGAACTCCAGCGCCTCGATGCCCTTGGTCTTGAGCGCCTTGAGGAACTTGCGCTCCACCGGCTCGGCCTGCACCGCCTTGGCCAGGTAGCTGTCGATGCGCCCGCCCGGGTTGTTCTCGCACGGGGTCAGGAACACGCCGGCGCCGAGGCGGTCGCGGGCCTCGCACGGGGTCATCAGCAGCGAGGCGACGCGGTGGTTGAGGCGGTCGCCCGGGGCCTCGGCGCGGCGGCCGAGCGGGAACACCAGCGCCCACAGCAGCCAGCCGACCGGGCGGATCGGGAAGTTGCGCAGGGCGTCGGACAGGGCCAGCTCGATCCTGTGGAAGCTGTTGTACATGGTCCACGCCAGCAGCGGCTTGTCGGCCTCCGGCGCGCCCTCGTCGTGGTGGCGCTTGAGCACCGCGCCGGCCATGTACAGGTGGCTGAGCACGTCGCCCAGGCGTCCGGACAGCGATTCCTTGAACTTGAGCTTGCCGCCCAGCAGCAGCATCGACACGTCGGCCATCAGCGCCAGGTTGGCGGCGTAGCGGTCGAGCTTGCGGAAAAACGGGCGGGTGTAGTCGTCGCCCGGCGCCGAGCCAATCGTCGAGCCGGTGATGCCGAACCAGAACGAGCGGAACGCGTTGGAGATGCCGTAGCGCACGTGCCCGGCCAGGCTCTCGTCGAACGCCTCCAGCGCGGCCTTGCGGTCCGGCTCCTGTGCGGCCTTCATCTCCTTCATCACCCACGGATGGCACAGGATCGCGCCCTGGCCGAAGATCAGCAGGCTGCGGGTCATGATGTTGGCGCCCTCCACCGTGATGCTGATCGGCGCGGCCTGCCAGTTGCGCCCGGCGAAGTTGCGCGGGCCCAAAATAATGCCCTTGCCGCCGATCACGTCCATCACGTCGGACACGACCTCGCGGCCCATCGTGGTGCAGTGGTACTTGGCGATCGCCGAGGGCACCGAGGGCACGTCGCCGCGGTCCACCGCCGCGGCGGTGGCCTGCGACAGCGCGCTGATGGCATAGGCCTTGCCGCCGATCCGGGCCAGCGCTTCCTCCACGCCCTCGAAACGGCCGACCGACAGGCCGAACTGCTTGCGGATCCGGGCATAGGCGCCGGTCACCCGCGCCCCGGCCTTGGCGCCACCGGAGGCGGTCGAGGGCAGGGTGATCGAACGGCCCACGGCCAGGCATTCGTTGAGCATGTTCCAGCCCTTGCCGGCCATGTCCGCACCGCCGATCAGCTGGCTCAGCGGGATGAACACGTCCTTGCCGCGCACCGGGCCGTTCTGGAACGGCGAATTCAGCGGGAAGTGGCGGCGGCCGACCTCGACGCCGGGCGTGTCGCGCGGCAGCAGGGCCAGGGTGATGCCGATGTCCTGGGTGTCGCCGAGCAGCCCGTCCGGGTCGTACATGCGGAAGGCCAGGCCGATGAGCGTGGCCACCGGGGCCAGGGTGATGTAGCGCTTGTCGAAGGTCAGGCGCACGCCCAGCACGTTGGCGCCGTTCCACTCGCCCTTGCAGACGATGCCGTAGTCCGGGATCGAGGTGGCGTCGGAGCCGGCGAACGGGCCGGTCAGGCCGAAGCAGGGCACTTCCTGGCCGACCGCCAGGCGCGGCAGGTAGTAGTCCTTCTGCTCCGGGGTACCGTAGTGGTTGAGCAGTTCGCCCGGGCCCAGCGAGTTGGGCACGCCGACGGTGGAACTGACCACGCTGGAGGCCGAGGCGATCTTCTGGATCACCTTGTGGTGGGCCAGCGCCGAGAAGCCCAGGCCGCCGTACTGCTTGGGGATGACCATGCCGAAGAAACGGTGCTTCTTGATGAAGTCCCACAGTTCCGGCGGCAGGTCGGCGTGGACGTGGGTGATCGACCAGTCGTCGATCATCCGGCACAGTTCCTCGGTCGGGCCTTCGAGGAAGGCCTGCTCCTCGGCGGTGAGCTGCGGCTTGGGATAGTCGAGCAGCATCTGCCAGTCCGGGTCGCCGGTGAACAACTCGCCCTCGAAGCCGACCGAACCGGTCTCCAGGGCGATGCGCTCGGTCTGCGACAGCGGCGGCAGGATCCTGCGGAACACGTCCAGCAGCGGCGCGACGATCAACGGCTTGCGGATCGCCGGGATCAGCAGCGGCACGGCGATCAGCGCCGAGACGATGGCCACCGTGGCGGTGCTGGCGCGATGCGCGCCGAGCAGCCAGCAGGCGACCAGGGCCGCCGCCAGCAATGCGGCCCACGTGGCCAGGCGCAGTCGATGATAGGCGGCGAAGGCTCCGATCAGCACGAAAGCCAGGATGGGCACGGCGATACTCATGACTCAGCTCCGGTGACGGGCGCGGGCGCCCGGTGCGCGGCGGAACGGGCGGGGGTTGCGGCCCGGTCCAGTTCCGCCAGGTATTCCAGCACGGTGGCGGTAAAACGGTCGTTGTCGTCGCCGGCCAGCATATGCGTGGCGTCGGCCAGCTGCACGTGGCGGGCGTGCGGGGCCAGTTCCAGGAATTCGGCCACGGTGCGGCCGGATACCAGGTCGCTGCGGCCGCCGCTGACCAGCAGCAGCGGGCAGCGCACCGCGCGGGTGGCCTGGGCGATGTCGTCCTGGTGGCGGTGGCCGTCGCGGGCCAGTTCGTCGACCAGGCGTGGATCCCAGTGCCAGCGCCAGCGGCCGTCGGCGCCTTGGTGCAGGAGTTCGCGCAGCGACCCGGACGCGCGCGCCGGGCCGGGTTCGCGGCGGCGATGCGGCAGGTAGGCGGCGATCGCCTCGGCCGCGTGTTCCAGCGAGGCGAAGCCGTCGGGGAAGGCGGTCATGAAGCCGAGGATGCGTTCCAGGCCGGCGCTCTCCCAGCGCGGGGTGATGTCGACCAGCACCATCGCCCGGAACAGGCCGGGCCAGCGCGACTCGGCCAGCAGGCCGAACAGCCCGCCCATCGAGGCGGCCACCAGCAGCGGCGGGTGCGGCAGGCCGCCGGCCAGCACGATCAGGTCGTCGGTGAACTGGTGCCCGGTGTAGGGGTCGTGCGCAGGGTTGCGCGCGGAGCCGCCATGGCCACGGGCGTCATAGGCCAGGCCGGCATGGCCGCGGCTGGCAAGTGCCGCCGCGGTGGCCGACCAGGCGCGGCGGGTCTGGCCGAAGCCGTGCGCGTACAGCACCGCAGGCGGAGCCTCGGCGGGCGCACGGCGCCCATGGTGGCTGCCGGCCAAGGCCAGGCCGGCGCCGTCGAGGCGCAGGTCGGTGACCATCGGGGCAGGCCGGGCAGCTTGATCCATACGAGATGGTATGGACACGCGGTCAGCAAAGTCAATACGATTGCGTATGGCGAGCTCCGCGGCGAGGCCGAATCCCGGACCAGGCGCTGCCGGATGGCTGTTTCCGGCGTAACGACATACTGCGACGCGCTTCTGCGTATGGTTAAATCAGGAACATGAACACCCTCCCGGCCCCGGTTTCCCCCCCTCCTGCGCCCGCGCGCGGCCCGCGCCTGAGCGCGGCCGACTGGGCCCAGGTGGCCCTGGACGTGATCGCCGAGCAGGGCGTGTCCGCGGTGGCGGTCGAGCCGCTGGCGCGCCGGCTGGGGGTCACCAAAGGCAGCTTCTACTGGCATTTCCCGTCGCGCGATGCGTTGCTGCAGGCGGCGCTGGAACGCTGGGAGGAGGTCGAGCAGCAACAGGTCTTCGGCAGCCTGGAAGACGAACCCGACCCGCGCGAGCGGCTGCGCCGGCTGTTCCAGCTGGTCGGCCACGAGACCAAGCCGCACGCGATCTACAGCGAGCTGCTCAAGGCGCTGGAGCATCCGGCGGTGGCGCCGGTGATCCTGCGCGTGTCGCAGCGGCGCCTGGACTACCTCACCGCCTCGTTCCGCCAGGCCGGTCTGGGCCGCGGCGAATCGCAGAACCGCGCGCGCCTGACCTACGCCGCCTACGTCGGCTTCCTGCAACTGCGCCCGCACCAGCCGAAGATGACCCACGAGGAATTCGAGGAATACCTCGAGCACGTGATCAACACCCTGATCCCGGTTTAGGCCCTGCGCCCGGCGCGCCGCGGTCAGGGGATGACGATGGCGGTGAGCGTGGCCGACACCGCCTCCGGGATCGCGCGGTCGTAGCGGTCCAGGTGGAAAGGGGTGGCGAGCGGATCACGCGTGTTCCGGGGCATGATCGAGCAGATGTTGCGCGGGGTGCCGGGATATTAAGCACGATAATCGCCATTGCACGAGTAGATTGCGCGCATGGACACGCTCACCGCACCCGCCACCGCTCCCGCTTCCCGGACCCTGGCCGGGATCGCCTGCGGGATGGGCGCCGGCGCCCTGTGGGGCCTGGTGTTCCTGGCCCCGGAGCTGGTGCGCGAGTTCGGCCCGCTGCAACTGACGGTCGGGCGCCATCTGGCCTACGGGTTGATCGCCGGGCTGCTGGTGGCGCCGCGCTGGCGCGCGCTTGCCGCCGGCCTGGCGCGGCGGCAATGGTGGACCCTGGCCTGGCTCGCCCTGGCCGGCAACACCCTCTACTACCTGCTGCTGTCCAGCGCAGTGCAGGCCGGCGGCATCGCCATGACCTCGCTGGTGATCGGTTTCCTGCCGGTGGCGGTGACCGTGGTCGGCAGCCGCGAGCACGGCGCGGTGCCGCTGCGCCGGTTGCTGCCGTCGCTGCTGCTGTGCGCGGCCGGCGCGGTATGCATCGGCTGGCAGGCGCTGGCCGGGCCGGGCCAGGGTTCGGCCGGGCGGCAACTGTTCGGGCTGCTGTGCGCGGTCGGCGCGCTGGCCTGCTGGACCGCGTTCGCCATCGGCAACGCGCGCAGCCTGGTGCGCATGCCGCACCTCTCTTCCCATGACTGGAACCTGTTGCTGGGCGTGGTCACCGGCGCGCAATGCCTGCTGTTGCTGCCGTTGGCGGTGGCGATGGCGATGGCGATGGGAATGGGCGCGCACGGCGCGGATGCCTGGGTGCGCCTGGGCGCGGTGTCGGTGGGCGTGGCGGTGCTGGCCTCGATCGGCGGCAATGCGCTGTGGAACCGCATGAGCCGGCTGCTGCCGCTGACCCTGGTGGGGCAGATGATCCTGTTCGAGACCCTGTTCGCGCTGGTCTACGGGTGGTTGTGGGAGTGGCGCGCGCCGGCGCCGCTGGAGATCGTCGCGCTGGCCTTCGTGGTGCTCAGCGTGCTGGCCTGCCTGGCCGCACACCGCCGGCCGGCGCCGGTTCCGGGTGCTGCCACATAAGGCCGTGCGTCATCCGTCGGCTCCGGCGTCCGCTGCGAGCGTGCCGGTATCCGCGGTCGGCCCCGCCGGGCCGGCATCCGTCATTCGGCGAAAGCGGGGCGGGTCAGGTTCTCGGCCGCGTCGGCGGTGCACAGCACATCGTCCTCGATCCGGATCCCGCCATAGGGGCGGAACGCGTCCACCCGTGCCCAGTCGAGGCTGGCCGCGTGGCCGTTGCGCTTGACCTCGTCCAGCAGCATGTCGATGAAGTACAGGCCCGGTTCGATGGTCAGGACCATGCCCGGCTCCAGCATCCGGGTCATGCGCAGGTAGGGGTGGCCGTCCGGGCGCGGAATCGTGCCGCCGCGGTCGCTGGCGGCGAAGCCGGCCACGTCGTGCACCTGCAGTCCGATCGGATGGCCCAGTCCGTGCGGGAAGAACGCCGCGCTGACCCCGCTGGCCAGCGCCGCTTCCGGCGAAACCTTCAGCACCCCGAATTCGCGCAGGATGCCCATCAGCGCCAGGTGCGCGTCCACGTGCAGCTGCCGGTAGTCGGTGCCGGCGCGGACCGCGGCGCACATGGCCAGTTGCGCCGCATCCACCGCCTCGATCATCGCCTGGAACTCGCTGCCGCGGTCCGCCGCGTGGGTGCGGGTGATGTCGGCGGCGTAGCCGCAGTGGCTGGCGCCGGCATCGATCAGGAAGCTCAGCGATTCGGCCGGCGGGTCGCGGTCCAGTTCGGTGTAGTGCAGTACCGCGCCGTGTGCGTTCAGGGCGACGATGTTCTGGTACGGCACCTCGGTCGCGTCCTGGCGCACCGCCTCGCAGTAGGCGATGTGGATATCGAACTCGCCGGCGCCGGCGCGGAAGGCGCGTTCGGCGGCCCGGTGCGCACGCGCGGCCCTGCGCTGCGCCAGGCGCATCAGCGCAAGTTCGTAGGGCGTCTTGTACGAGCGCTGGTAGTGCAGGTAGTCCAGCGCCGCGGCCGGGTTGTTCGGCACGTAGTCGCCCAGCGCGCTGTTGGCCTCGCCCAGGATCGCGCAGCGCGCGGCCGGACCGGGCAGCAGTGCCAGCGCCTCCTCCGGGGTGCGGATCACGTGCACGTCCACATGCTCGACCCACCAGCCGCCAGGTGCCTGCGGCACCACGTGCCAGTAGTCGAACGGCTGCAGGTAGATCACCTTCGGTCGCTGCCCGGGGGTGTACGCCAGCCAGCTGTCGGCGACCGTGGTCAGCGGCAGCCAGTGCTTGAAATGCGGGTTCACCGCGAACGGATAGTCGCGGTCGTCGAATACCTGGTAGTGGCGCCGGCCGCTGGGGACGAGCAGGTGGTCGTGGCCGCTGCGCGCCAGCGCCTCGTCGGCGCGCGCCTGCAGCGTGGCCAGGTGTTGCGGGTAGAGCGAGGCGGGGTCGGCGGCGTTCATCGGCGTGGCGGCCATGGGGAAGACCGCCATTGTGCCCTATCGCGCGATTCGGTCAGGGATGCGCGCCACTCAGCCGGTGCTTTCCTCGCCGGCACGCACCCAGTCGCGGATGAAGGAGCGCTGGTCGTCGGCGATGGTCAGGAAACGGAAGCCGCACCAGCTCTGCCCGGGCGTGTTGGCGGCCACCGACCACAGCAGGTGCACGCCGATGTTCATCGCCTGGCTGCGGCCCGCCAGCTGGAAGCGCAGTTGGTAGAGCGCATCCTCCTGCAGCGGCGCCGAGGCGATCAGCAGCATCCCGGTCTCGGACAGGTTGCCGAGCTGGCCGATCACCTCGTCGGTCATGGTGTCGATCACCGGCGTGATATCGGTGACATGGCGGCGCGGTGCGCGGCGGGCGTCGTGGATCATGCGGGGACCGTCCCCAGTTCGCCGCCGTCGTCGGTGCCGCGCCCGGCCAGGCCGCGCAATGCGCGCAGGGTGGCGTGCCAGGCACGGTCGATCAGGCGGCCGCGCTCCTCGGTCACCACCCGCGCCTGGTTCCTGGCCATCAGCCTGGCCAGGCTGTCCAGCGACTGTTCGCCGACCCGTTGCCCGCGCGCGTTGACGAACAGCGCGTTGTCGGTGACCGGGCTGTACCAGGACAGCCGCTGGCGGCGCACGTCGCCCTGCTGGTTGTGCACGAATTCGAACCAGGTGCCGAACGGCAGGGTGCGCAGGTGCTCGTAGCAGGCCTGTTCCTCGGCGGTGCGCGGCGGCGGCTTGGCCTTCTTGGTCTCGGCCTGACCGTCCTGGCCCAGCCGCGCGCGTGCCTTGAGCTTGGCGGTCAGTTCGGTGCGCGAGGTGCCTTCATCCTCGTCGCTGCGCGAGAGCCTGCGCGCGATCGCGCCGGCCTCGTCCTCGTGGTAGCCGACCTGGCGCAGGGCCGTGTCGATCTGCCCGGTCAGCTCCGGATCCGCCGGCGCGTCGGCGGCGCAGGTGATGTCGATGATCCGTTCGGTCACCTGTTCGCGCTCGCGCCACTCCTCCGATTCCTCGCCGTGGCGCAGTGCGGTAAGGGTCAGCACATCGGCCCAGGCCTGGTTGAGCAGCGCCTGCACGAACTGCGGCGGCTTGCGCTCGCCCAGGCGCGCGGCGATGGTGTCGGCGGCGCTGCGCTTGGCGGTCTCCATCCGGTCGCGGCCGCGGGCGGCTTCGACCTGGCGGCGCTCGCTGACCTCGGCCTTGTGCGCCTGCGACCGGTAGTGTTCCTGCACCTCGCGGTTGGCACGCTCGAATACCGCCTCGTCGCCGTCGTATTCCTCGACCACGCGGTCCACGGCCTGTTCCAGGCGCAGGACCAGCTGCGAGTCGCCGTCTTCGTCCGCCAGCCAGGTGGCGCCGGATTCGGCCACCGAGTTGAGCAGCTCGCGCGCCGGGTGCTGGTCGCGGACGAAGAAGCTGCGGTCCTGCACCGCCGCGCGCACCACCGGCACCTGCAGGCGTTCGAGCAGGTTTTGCGCCGGCGCGTCGTCGTGCACCTCGCGGCCGATCTCGCGATAGAGCATGCCCAGCAGGTCGAAAGTGTCGTGGTGTTCCTGCGACAGCCCGGCCTCGGGTCCATGCGATTCGCGCATGCGCGCCAGCATCGCCTGGCGCAGGTCGTCCACGGTCCGCCGCGGCCGGCCCGGCGCGCGCGTCGGCGACGGTGCGGACTGCATCGCGCCGAGCACGTTGACCACCGCGTCCACCGGCAGGATCAGCCCGGGTTGTGGCGCCGGGGTGGCGTCCGGGCCATGCCCGCGGTAGTCGGACAGCATGTTCTGCAAGGCGTTGAACACCGCCTTTTCCGGCATCTCCCGGGGCGTGGCCGCGACCTCGCCGTCGCCGTCGGATGGCGACTGGCGCGCGGCGAGGCCGGCCATCAGCGCGCCACTCCAGGCCGAGGGCTGGGCCTGGCCATGCCAGCCGGTGAGCGGACGCTGGCTCACCGCGCCGGCCGAGCCCGGCGCGGGTCCGCGCGGACGGCTCTGGCCCTGGGTGCGCGGGCGGTAGGGCAGGTAGACCAGCCCGGGCAATACGCCCTCGTGGGTGAGCAACACGTTCAGGCGTTCGACCAGTTCGCCGTAGCGCTCCATCACCTGGCGCTCGAACACCCGGTACAGCATCAGCTGCGAATCGAGGTTCAGGTGCAGCGACTCGCCGGCATCGCGCAGTATCTGGCACAGGGCGTGCGGGCCGATCGGAAGCCGGTCCGCATCCAGGGCCGGGCGCGCGGCAAGCACGCCGAAGCGCTGGCCGAGCAGCAGCAGGGGGGTGCCGCCGCGCTGGGTCTCGCGGCGGGCGATCTCGCGCAGGACGATGTCGCGGTCCAGGTCGGTGTCCTCGACCAGGGTCAGGTGCTGGAACGCCAGCGGGTCCTGCCGTGGCGCCTCCTGCGGCTCGGCTTCCGGGAGTTCGCGCAGGCGTGCCAGCGACGCCTCCAGCCCGGCCAGGTACTGCGGCACCAGGTCGGCGCGATGCTGGCGCAGGTGCTGCAGCTCCATGAAGTGCTCGGACTGGCGCTGGTTGCTGCGCGAGCGTTCGGCCTGCATGAACAACTGCCGCTCGAGCTCGTTGAGGGCCAGGTTGATCGAGGTGGTCAGCGCCTGCCCGGCCAGGGTATTCACCGCTCCAAGCACGTGCCGCACGCGCGGCGGCAGCGACGCGGCCGCAAGCGTGCGCGGCCCGCCTGCGGCGGTCGATGCTGGACGAACGGTTCCCGACATCCGGTGTCCCGGCTTTCCCCCTATACGACCGCGGTATTTAGCACGTTTGCGCCGGACCGGCCACCGTGGCGGTGGGGTCGCGGCCGATCCGGCGGGCGCGACCGCAGGCCGCGTCCCCGGATCGGGTGCCGGAGGGCGGAGCCCTACAGGAACAGGGCGATCACGTCGTTGGCGAAGCGTCGTCCCAGCGCGGTCGGGGTCACCCGGCTGGCCGCAACCTCCAGCCATTCCCGTTCCTGCGCCTCCCGCAGTTGCGGCATGATCCGTTCCCGGTCCAGGCCGGTACGCGCCTCGAAATCGACCAGGTCGAAGCCTTCGTGCAGGCGCAGGGCGTTGAGCATGTACTCGAACGGGCGCCGCTCCGGCCCGATCCGTTCGTCGCCACCGATGGCCTGCGCGGTGCCGGCCGTTTCCATCCAGGCGGCCGGATGCCTGTGCTTCCAGCGGCGCACGATCGCCTGTTCGGCGCCCAGGGTGAGCTTGCCGTGGGCGCCGGCGCCGATCCCCAGGTAGTCGCCGTAGCGCCAGTAGTTGAGGTTGTGCGCGCATTGGCGCCCGGGGCGGGCGTAGGCGCTGGTCTCGTAGTGGCCGTAGCCGGCCTCGGCCAGCAGCGCCTGGCAGCGTTCCTGGATGTCCCAGGCGGCGTCGTCGTCGGGCAGGCCCTGCGGCGGCCGGGCGAAGAACACGGTGTTCGGTTCCAGGGTGAGCTGGTAGTGGCTGATGTGCGCCGGCTGCAGGGCGAAGGCGTGTTCCAGGTCGCGCTGCGCCATGGCCAGGTCCTGGCCGGGCAGGGCGTACATCAGGTCCAGGTTGAGGTTGTCGAAGCCGGCGTCCTGGGCCAACTTCACCGCCGCCTCGGCTTCGGCGCTGTCGTGGATGCGGCCGAGTCGCTGCAGGCAGCCGTCGTCGAAGCTCTGGACGCCGAAGCTGATCCGGTTCACCCCGGCGGCGCGGTAACCGTCGAAGCGGTCGTGCTCGGCGGTGCCGGGATTGGCTTCCAGGGTGATCTCCGCGTCCGGGGCGAAGCGCAGCCGGGCACTGGCGGCCTGCAGGATCCGCTCGACGGCCCGCGCCGGGAACAGGCTCGGGGTGCCGCCGCCGAAGAACACGCTGTGCACGGTGCGGCCCCAGGCCAGCGGCAGGTCGTGCTCGAGGTCGCGGACCAGCGCATCGACGTAGGCGTCGAACGGCAGTTCGCCTTTGGCCGCGTGCGAGTTGAAGTCGCAGTACGGACACTTGCGCACGCACCAGGGCAGGTGCACGTAGAGCGACAGTGGCGGCGGAATCAGCGCGGGGGTCATGCGGCGTGCGGGTGCGGCTGGCGCGATGCGGGCGCGGCGTCAGCGCAGGGCCGCCAGTGCGTCCGGCAGCCGCTGGCGCAATTGCGCCAGGGCGCGGCCGCGGTGGCTGATCCGGTTCTTCAGCGCCGGCTCCATTTCGGCGGCCGAGTGGCCGTGCTCGGGGTCCAGGAACAGCGGGTCGTAGCCGAAGCCGCCCTCGCCGCGGGGCGCATCGAGGATGCTGCCAGGCCACACGCCCTCGGCGACCAGCGGTTGCGGGTCTTCGGGATGGCGCAGCAGCACGATCACCGCATGGAAGTGCGCGCCGCGCCGCTCCGGCTGCAGCCCCTCCAGTTCGCGCAGCAGCTTGGCGTTGTTGGCCGCGCTGTCGCCGTGGCCGCCGGCGTAGCGCGCCGAATACAGCCCGGGTGCGCCGCCCAGCGCATCCACGCACAGGCCCGAGTCGTCGGCCAGCGCCGGCAGGCCGGTGGCGCGCGCGGCGTGGCGCGCCTTGAGCAGTGCGTTCTCGACGAAGCTCAGGCCGGTCTCCTCGGCGTCGTCCACGCCCAGGTCCGACTGCGCCACCAGCTCCACCCCGGCGTCGGCGAGCAGGGCGCGCAGTTCGGCCAGCTTGCCGGGGTTGCCGCTGGCCAGCACCAGGCGGGTCACGACCGCGCCGGTCCGGCTTGCGACAAGGCAGCCTGCTGCGCGGCCAGCAGTTCGCCGATGCCCTGTTCGGCCAGCGCCAGCAGCGTGTCGAGCTCGGTGCGGCGGAAGGCGTGGCCCTCGGCGGTGCCCTGCAGCTCGATGAAGCCGCCGCCGTCGTTCATCACCACGTTCATGTCGGTGTCGCAGGCGCTGTCCTCGGCATAGTCCAGGTCCAGCACCGGCACGCCCTGGTACACGCCGACCGAGATCGCCGCCACCGCGCCGAACACCGGGTCGCGGGTGATCTCGCGCCGCGCCTGCAGCCAGCGCATCGCGTCGACCAGGGCCACGTAGGCGCCGGTGATGGCGGCGGTGCGGGTGCCGCCGTCGGCCTGGAGCACGTCGCAATCGATGACCACCGTGCGCTCGCCCAGCGCGGCGCGGTCGATGCAGGCGCGCAGGGCGCGGCCGATCAGGCGCTGGATCTCCAGGGTGCGCCCGCCCTGCTTGCCGCGCGCGGCCTCGCGGTCGGAACGGGTGTGGGTGGAGCGCGGCAGCATGCCGTACTCGGCGGTGACCCAGCCTTCGCCCTTGCCGCGCAGGAACGGCGGCACCTTGTTCTCGACGCTGGCGGTGCACAGCACGCGGGTGTCGCCGAAGCTGACCAGCACCGAGCCCTCGGCGTGGCGGGTGTAGCCGCGTTCGATGCGCACGTCGCGCAACTGGTCGGGGGCGCGGCCACTGGGGCGGACGACGGTCATGTGCGGGTTCCGTAGGCAAGGGCGAGGGAAGGAGCGGGGGGCGGCGGGCCCGCGGCGCGGACCGGGCGGTGGGATGCCGCGGGAGGCCGGCTAGACTAACATTCGCCCCTCGCCACCCGTGCCCGCCACGCGCGCACCGAGCCAGAAGGACTCCGCATGATCCGTAGCATGACCGCCTTCGCCAGCGGCGAACGCGTCACCCCCTGGGGCGTGCTGGGCTGCGAACTGCGCTCGGTCAACCATCGCTTCCTGGAGACCGGCCTGCGCCTGGCCGACGACCTGCGCGCGCTGGAGCCGGTGCTGCGCGAGCGGGTGGCTGCACGGATCCAGCGCGGCAAGCTGGACCTGGCGCTGCGCCTGCGCGCGCCCGAAGCGGCGGTGTCGCTGGCGGTCAACGAACCGCTGCTGGAGCGCCTGGGCGAGCTGGCGCAGCGCCTGGACGCGCGCTTCCCGCGGCTGCAGGTGGAGTTCGCCGAACTGCTGCAACTGCCCGGCGTGCTGCAGGCGCCGAGCGCCGACGGCGAGGCGCTGCAGGCGCAGGCGCTGGAACTGCTGGACCAGGTGCTGGACGAGTTCGTCGCCGCGCGCGAACGCGAGGGTGCCAAGCTGGCGGTAGCGATTGCCGAACGGGTGGACGCGATCGAGCGCATCGCCGGGCAGGTGCGCGAGCTGGTCCCGGCGATCCGCGAGGGCCAGCGCGTCAAGCTGGCCGCGCGCCTGGCCGACCTGCCGTACCCGGTCGATCCGGGCCGCGCCGAGCAGGAACTGGTGCTGTGGCTGCAGAAGCTCGACGTGGACGAGGAACTGGACCGGCTGGCCAGCCACGTCGCCGAGATCCGCCGCATACTGGGCCAGCGCGAGCCGGTGGGCCGGCGCCTGGACTTCCTGCTGCAGGAGTTCAACCGCGAGGCCAACACCCTGGGCTCCAAGTCGGTGGACGCGCGCACCTCGGCCGCCGCGGTCGAGCTGAAGGTGCTGATCGACCAGGTCCGCGAACAGGTGCAGAACATCGAATGAGCATGCGCGGCACCCTCTTCGTCGTCGCCGCGCCCTCCGGGGCAGGCAAGAGCAGCATCGTCAACGCGGTGCTGGCGCGCGATCCGCAGGTGTGCCTGTCGATCTCGTTCACCTCGCGCGCGCCGCGGCCGGGCGAGCGCCATGCGCAGCACTACCACTTCGTCTCCGCCGGGGAATTCCAGCGGATGATCGACGCCGGCGACTTCTTCGAACATGCCCGGGTGCACGGCGACTGGAAAGGCACCGCCCGGCAGTCGGTGGAGCCGCAGCTGGCCGCCGGCCGCGACGTGCTGCTGGAGATCGACTGGCAGGGCGCGTTGCAGGTGCGGGCGCAGGTGCCCGACGCGGTCGGCGTGTTCATCCTGCCGCCGTCGCGGCAGGCGCTGGAGCAGCGCATGCGCTCGCGCGGGCAGGACAGCGAGGAGGTCATCGCCCGGCGCCTGGCCGCCGCGCGCGAGGAGATGTCGCACTACGCCGAGTTCGACTACGTGATCGTCAACGAGGTGTTCGACACCGCGGTGGACGAGATGTGCGCGGTGTTCACCGCCAGCCGCCTGCGGCGAGCCCAGCAGCAGCAGCGCCACGCGGCCCTGATCGAGACCCTGCTGGCCCCGGATTCGTGACCTAACTGGTTGATTGCAAAGGCGCGTTCAGCTGCCGTGCTTGCCCGGCCGCGGACACCCGCGTAAACTCCCGCGCCCGATCCCCTACTCAACGAGCGGCGACCGCAGTCGCCTGGAACCCTATGGCCCGTATCACCGTCGAAGATTGCCTGGAAGTGGTCGACAACCGCTTCGAACTGGTCATGATGGCCTCCAAGCGCGCCCGCCAGCTCGCCAACGGCGTCCCCGCCACCCTCGACAACAGCGAGAGTGACGACAAGCCGACCGTGCTGGCCCTGCGCGAGATCGCCGCCCGCACCATCGACAATGCCTTGATCGACGAAGTCGAGAAGGCCGAGCGCGAGCGCGCCGAACGCGAGGCGCTGGAGTGGGCCGCCGCCGAGGTGGTTGCCGACGACGATCTGTCCAAGGGCGACGACTGAGCGCGGCCGGTAGCGCCGCGATGGCTCCCGGGACGGCCCGCCTTGCGCGGGCCGTCTGCGTTTCGGCCGGCTGCCGCGCGCCGCTGGCCGGGCGGGCTGGCGGCGCCAGCACGCGCCCGCGCTAAGCTGCGCCGGTGATTCCCTCCTGGCCTGGTTGAAGCCGATGCCC
>JAFLEA010000044.1 GCA_017302035.1 Lysobacterales bacterium | reverse complement strand
GGTAGTGGCCGGATTCGAGCAGGGCGATGACCGCGTCGCGCCCGGCCTGCGAGAGCGCCTCGTAGAGGCCGCCGCCGACGGCGTCGGCAGCGGCCAGGCGGGCGGCATCGGCGGCGGGAAGCGCATGCACCTGGCCGCCGGCATACAGGCGCGCGCCCTTCGCGGCGCGGCGCCAGGCCATCCGCGACCACGGATGCCGTTCCAGCGTGGCGCCGTGGGCGAGGTCCCACTCGACCTCGATCCGCGGACGCACCGCATCCTCCGCGGCGGGTTCCACCGCGCTGCGGTACTGGGTGATGAAACTGCCGAACCAGTCGCCGAGCCTGTCGGGATCGTGCATGCGCAGGGCATTGAGCGCATCGACCACGCGCCGCATCGCCTCACCGTCGATCTCGTAGGGGTCCGCCGCGGGCTGCAGGTCGGGATCCAGGTAGCGCAGCGCATCCGGCGCGTCGGCGGCGAGGGTGTCGACGAAGTCGCCGAGCAGTTCCGCCGCGCTCGGGGCGCGCATGCCGACCGAGAACGTGAGGCACGGATCCTCGGCGACGCCGTGGTGCGGCACGCCCGGCGGCAGGTACAGCATGTCGCCCGGCCCCAGCACCCAGTCGTGGGTCGCGTGGAATTCGCGCAGCAGCTTGAGTTCGACGTCGGGTCGGAAGCCGAGCGGCGGGTTGGGGCCGGCATCGATCATCCAGCGGCGATGCCCTTGGGCCTGCAGCAGGAACACGTCGTACTGGTCGATGTGGGCGCCGACCGAGCCGCCGGTGGCGGCGAAGCTCACCATCACGTCGTCGATCCGCCAGCGCGGCAGGAAGCGGAAGCGGTCGAGCAGAGCGCGCAAGTCGGCATCCCACTTGTCCATGTCCTGCACCAGCAAGGTCCAGTCGCGGTCGGGCAGGGCCGGGAACACCTCTTCCGGGATCGGGGCGCTGCGCACGCGCCAGCCATCCGTCGCGCGGTCGTGTTCGATCAGGCGTGCGAGCACGCCGTCCTCGCAGGCCAGGCCGGCGAGGTCTTCGGGCTGCAACGGCGATGCATAGCCGGGGAAGGCGTTGCGGATCAGCAGCGGGCGCTTCTGCCAGTAGTCGCGCAGGAAGACGGCAGGCGACATGCCCAGCGGGTGCGGCCCAGCGGCGGCATCGATCTCGAACGGCAACGTGGCGGTGCGGCGCTTCGGGGTCATGTCGATGGATCCTTGCGTTCGCCTGCCAGGCGCGAGGCGAGGTTGGCACGGGCGTTGTCGGCGAAGGCCCTGCAGGCGCCTGGGTCGACCAGCGGGGCATCGCCGTTGAACCGCGCCAGCAGGTTGCTGGCGGCCGGATGCGGGGTGACGAGGATATCGCAGGGCAGTGCGGCCACCGCGTCGAGGGTGCGGCGGAAGGCGGCCACGTAGTCCGGGTGGTCGCGGAAGCGCCAGGCATCGTCGGAGATCGCGCTCAGGCTGTCGACGTAGGCGAGGTCGAGGCACGCCTCGCCCTCGCAGGAGCGCCAGGTCCAGCTGGTGCCGCCAGGGGCGTGGCCCGGGGTCGCGTGTGCCGTGAGCCGCAGGGGGCCCAGGACCAGGCTTTCGCCGTCGGCGATGCGCTGTACGCGCGCGACCGGCGCCAGCGGCTCGAGTTGCGCGTATTGCGGATCGCCGCGGTCGCTGCGTCCGCGCTCCAGCACCCGTGCGGCCGGTTCGCGCGCGACCACGGTCGCGCCGCTGGCTGCCTGCAGTGCGGCGATCCCGCCGGCATGGTCGAAATGCTCGTGCGAACCGCCGATCCAGCGCACGTCCTCGATCCGGAAGCCGGCCGCACGGATGTTGTCGGCGATCAGCGCGGCGCCGTTCGCGGTGCCGCCATCGAGCAGGATGTGGCCCTGCGGCGAGGTCACCAGCACCGCGGTGATGCCGCAGGTGCCGACGTACCAGGTGTCGCCGTGGATGCGGCGGGGCGGAGTGGGGTCGTCCCAGCCGGCCTGGTCGGTGCAGCCCCGGGTCGCGGTGGCCGGAGCGTCGGCGCCGGCAGCGGGTGCCGCGGTCGCGGTGACCGCCGCCAGCCCCAGAACCAGTGCCAGCATCGCGGCGGGCATGCGCAGCACGGTGGTCACAGCCCGCGCGCCAGGCGCTCGGCCAGACCGGTGTAGGTGGCCGGGGTCAGCGCGGCCAGGCGGCTGCGTGCGTCCGCGGGCAGGTCGAGGCCGGCGATGAAACCACGCATGGCTTCGGCGTCGATCCCGTCGCGGCCGCGGGTCAGGGCCTTGAGCTGCTCGTAGGGATTGGCCAGGCCATGGCGGCGCATCACCGTCTGCACGGCCTCGGCCAGCACTTCCCAGGCCGCGTCCAGGTCGGCGTCCAGGCGCTGCGGGTTCACCTGCAGTTTGCCCAGGCCCTTGGCCAGCGAGTCCAGCGCCACCAAGGTATGGCCGAAGGCGGTGCCCAGCGCGCGCAGCACGGTCGAATCGGTGAGGTCGCGCTGCCAGCGGCTGACCGGCAGTTTGGCCGAGAAGTGCTCGAACAGGGCGTTGGCCAGGCCGAAGTTGCCCTCGGCGTTCTCGAAGTCGATCGGGTTGACCTTGTGCGGCATGGTCGAGGAGCCGATCTCGCCTTCCTTCAGTCTCTGCCGGAAGTAGCCCAGCGAGATGTAGCCCCAGACGTCGCGGGCCAGGTCGACCAGCACGGTGTTGGCACGGCGGATCGCGTCGCCGAGCTCGGCGATGTTGTCGTGCGGCTCGATCTGGGTGGTGTACGGGTTGAACGGCAGGCCCAGGCCCTCGACGAAGCGGTGCGCGAACGCCGGCCAGTCCAGGTCGGGATAGCTGACCACATGCGCGTTGTAGTTGCCGACCGCGCCGTTGATCTTGCCGGTCAGCTCGACCGCGGCGATCTGCCGGCGCTGCCGCTCCAGGCGCGCGACCACGTTGGCGATCTCCTTGCCCAGGGTGGTGGGCGAGGCGGTCTGGCCATGGGTGCGCGAGAGCATCGGCTGCGCGGCCTGGTCGTGGGCCAGCCTGCGCAGGGCGGCGGCCACCCCATCGAGTGCCGGCAACAGCACGGTATCGCGCGCCTCGCGCAGGATCAGCGCGTAGGACAGGTTGTTGATGTCCTCGCTGGTGCAGGCGAAGTGGACGAATTCCAGCGCCGGGCCCAGCTCCCCGGCAAGCTCGCCCGGGTCGTCCTTCAGCCGCTCCTTGATGAAGTATTCGACCGCCTTGACGTCGTGATTGGTGGTGCGTTCGATTGCCTTGACCCGCGCCGCGTCGGCGACGGAGAAACCCTCGGCCAGCGCGCGCAGGCGTGCCTGCGCGGCGGCGGAAAACGGGGCCAGCTCGGTGATGCCGGGTTCGGCGGCCAGCGCCAGCAGCCATTCGATCTCGACCTTGACCCGGGCCCGGATCAGCCCGTACTCGGAGAAGATCGGGCGCAGTGCATCGACCCTGGCCGCGTAGCGGCCGTCGAGCGGCGACAGGGCGAGCAGGGCGGGATCCGGAATTGGAGCGGGCGTCATGGGCGGGCGGCCGGAGCGATGGGCGGAGTCGTCCATTGTAAGGCTCCCCGTCCCGCCCCACCGTTGCCACCTGCGTGGGACGGCCGTGGCGCGGTGGCTGCCGGCCGGGTCGGTGCGCGCCGTGTCCGGCCTGCGCCCGCCATGGCGTATCCTGCCGGCCGCAGCCAGCCGCCGTGCATCCGCCGGCCGCCCGCCGTAGTCCACCCCTGCTGGAGACGGTCATGAGCAAGCCCCGCGCATCCTCCCGCGCCAAGACATCAGCCACGGCATCCGGTTCCGCGGCCGCACCTGCGTCCACCGGCAGCGGCCGGACCCGCCCGGAGCACGACAGCATGGGCGAACTGCAAGTGCCGGCCGATGCCCTGTGGGGCGCGCAGACCCAGCGCGCGGTGCAGAACTTCCCGATCTCCGGGCGGCCGATGCCGCGCGGCTTCATCCGCGCGCTGGGCCTGGTCAAGGCCGCCGCCGCCGAGGTCAACGCCGACCTGGGCCTGCTGCCCAGGAGCCTGGCCGCGGCGGTGCGCGCCGCCGCGCTGGAAGTGGCGGCAGGCAGCTACGACGCGCACTTCCCGGTGGACATCTACCAGACCGGCTCGGGCACCTCCTCGAACATGAACGCCAACGAGGTGATCGCCACACTGGCGTCGCGCGCGTCCAGGTCCGGCGAGGGCAAGGTCCACCCCAACGACCACGTCAACCTGGGCCAGAGCTCCAACGACGTGGTCCCCACCGCGATCCGGGTCTCGGCGCAGCTGGCGGTGGTGGAGGACCTGCTGCCGGCGCTCAAGCACCTGCGCCGCACCATCGACCGGCGTGGCCGCGAGCTGCGCAAGGTGGTCAAGACCGGTCGCACCCACCTGATGGATGCGATGCCGCTGACCTTCGAGCAGGAATTCGGTGCCTGGTCCTCGCAGCTGAAATCGGCCGAAGGACGGATCGAAGACAGCCTCAAGCGCCTGCGCCGCCTGCCGCTGGGGGGCACTGCCATCGGCAGCGGGATCAATGCCGACCCGCGCTTCGGCGCGCGCGCGGCCAAGGCGCTCTCGGCGCTGGCGGGGACGAAGTTCGAGAGCGCGGCCGACAAGTTCGAGGGCCTGGCTGCGCAGGACGACGCAGTGGAATTGTCCGGCCAGCTCAATGCGCTGGCGGTGGCGCTGATCAAGATCGCCAACGACCTGCGCTGGATGAACTCGGGCCCGCTGGCCGGGCTGGGCGAGATCGAGCTCCCGGCATTGCAGCCGGGCAGCTCGATCATGCCGGGCAAGGTCAATCCCGTGATTCCGGAGGCCACGGTGATGGTGGCCGCGCAGGTGATCGGCCACCACGCGGCGATCACCGTCGCGGGCCAGACCGGCAACTTCCAGCTCAACGTGGCCTTGCCGCTGATCGCGGCCAACCTGCTCGATTCCATCGGCCTGCTGGCCAGGGTGTCGCGGTTGCTGGCCGATTCGGCCATCACCGGGCTGAAAGTGCGCCGGGACCGGGTGAAGGAGGCGCTGGACCGCAACCCGATCCTGGTCACCGCGCTGAATCCGGTGATCGGCTACGAGCAGGGCGCGGCCATCGCCAAGCAGGCCTACACGCAGGGCCGGCCGGTGCTGGACGTGGCGATGGAGGTCACCGGCCTGCCGGCCCAGGCCCTGAAGCCGCTGCTGGACCCCGCGATGCTGGCCAAGGGCGGCATCCACGGCAAGCCCGGCGGCGGGGGCGGCTGAGCGCCTCCCGGCCTGGCGTCGGCGTCAGAAGATGGTCAGCTTGCCGGAGGCGTCGACCCGCACCGTCTTGCCGGCATCCGGCAACGCGGCGGGCACGCCGTTGACCCGCAGGAAGGTCGCATCGTCGGTCACCAGGGTCATGCCGCTGCCAATCATCGTGGTCGTGCCGTTCTCGACTTTCACCTCCAGCGGGCCGCTGGGGAAAACGTACTTCACGCCCCGTGCGGAGGTCCTGGTCCAGGGGCCGGCGGAAGCAGGCGTTCCGGCCGCCATCTCGGCTTCGGCCGCCGCGTCCATGGCGTGATCCTCAGCGCCTTGGGCGGGGCGCGCGGTGGCCGCGTCGTCGCCGGAATCGAATTCGGCGGCGCCGTCCTTGCCGCAGTCCTTGACGTCGGATTCGTCCATCGTGGCGTAGGGCGCGAATGCGGGCAGGGCAGCTGCCAGGGCCTGCTGCGAGGCGAGCAGGGGAGGCATGCGCGCGCAGATCATCCGGTTGGCCTCGGCCTCGATCCGGCGACCTTCGGCCTCGATCCGCTTGCCCTCGGCCTCCATCTGCTTCTCGAATTCCTCGCTGTTGCCGCTGAGCGCGCTCTTCAGCGCCCCGGTGGCCGCCTTCATGCCCAGCGCGGCGCCCTGCACGCCCAGTTCGGCGCCCTGCATCCCGACCGCGATCCCGGCCTGGGCGATGGCGACCACGTTGGCGCGGTGCTCCAGCAGCAGCTTGCGCTGCTGCTCGTCGATCGCCACCGCCTTGCCGTCGATCAGCAGGTCGCCCTGCGGGGTGATCTCGGCCTTGGGCAACGGGCTGCCGGAACTGTCGATCCGGATCCCGTGGTGGATGCGCCCGCCGACCGGGATGTTGGCGGTGGCCAGCTTCTCGCTGGACCTGGCCATCGCTTCCTGGAGTTTCCTGCTCACGACGGTATCGGTCGCCGGCTGCGCGGCGCTCGCGCCGCCGGGGGCAGGTGCCGGTGGCGGGTCGTTCCTGCCGCAGGCGGCCAGCGGCAGCACGGTGGCGAGGGCGATCGCGTGGAACTTGCGCATGGTCGACTCCTTAGTTCATCAGAGGCTGGCGAATTCGCGGCGGACTTCCTGCTCGCAGTCCTTGACGTCGTCCGCCTCGAGGGTGGCGTAGGGCCGGAACTGCGGCAGGCTTGCGGCCAGGCGCTGCTGCGAATCCAGCAGCGAGGGCAGGCTGCGGCAGATCTGCAGCACGCCGGGCCCGATCGACTGCTTGATTGTCTTCTCCAGCTTGCGCTCCAGGTTGCCGGTCATGGCGCTGAACATCAGGCTGAACAGACCGCGGTCGACCGCGTCGATGGCGGCCTGTGCGCTGCGCTCGCCGATGTCGATGCCGGCCCTGGCGATCCCGATGACCTGGCGGCGGTAGGCCAGCAGTTGCTCGCGCTGGGCGGCATCGATGGCCACCTCCTTGCCGTCGATCAGGAAGTCGCCGCGCGGGGTGATTTCCGCCTTCGGCAACGTTTCACGGTCGGCCGAGTGGCCGGACTTGCCGAAGTGCAGGCTGTTGCCCACGTCCAGGTTCTCGGTTTCCAGCTCGGCGCGGGCAGCGGCCAGTTCCTGGCGCACTTCGCGCCGGGCCTCGGCCATTTCCTCGCTGATCTCGCGCTGGACGGAGCCCTTGGCAGGCCCGGCGGCCTGCGCCGCCAGCGGCAGCAGGCCGGCCAGCAGCAGGGGCAGCAGGCGATGACGGGTGCGGGTCTCGTGGTGCATGCGGGTTCTCCCGGTCGGAATCAGCGCTTGCGCGGCAGGTTGATGGCGCCGCGGACGTCGTGGTGGCTGGCTTCGCCGCTGCCGATCGAGCCGACCGACAGGCTGGCCGCGCCGCGCACGTCCAGGTCGCCCGAGCCGATCGAATCGACCCGCACCGCGCCGGACACGTTGCGCAGGTCGGCGTCGCCCGAGCCGATCGAGCCGATCTTCACATCGCCACGGGCGCCGTCCAGTTCGAAATCGCCCGAGCCGATGCTGCCGACTCCGACGTCGCCGCCGATGTTGCGGGCCTTGATGTCGCCCGAGCCGATCGACAGCACCTTCAGCGAAGCGGCGCCATCGACCTCGATGTCGCCGGAGCCGACCTTGGCGGTCACCGGGCCGCGGATCCCGCGCAGCTTCGCATCGCCCGAGCCCACCTCGACGCCTGCCGCCGCAGCGCCCTCCAGCGCGCCCTCGCCGGAGCCGACCACCAGTTGCACCGGGACGCCCTCGGGCACGGTGCCTGACAGGTCTAGCCACGCGTAGTTGTTGCCGAACAGGCCGGACAGGCCGCCCTCGCGCTCGCGCCGGGCGCGCACCACCAGGGTATCGCCTTGGCGCTCCTGGGTGACGGTCAGGTCGGCCAGCCATTCCGGCTTGCTGGCGCAGGCGCGGCCTTGCAGCGCGTGACTGGCGCCCGGCGCGGCGCGCAGGCGGACGTCGTGCTGCTGGGTCTCGACCCGGATCGTCTTCACCCCGGCCAGGTCCAGCGCCAGCGAGCGCGGTGCCGAGTGCTTGCAGTTGTCGCTGGCCATCGCGGCGACGGGAACGAGGAGCAACAGGCCGAACAGGGGAATGCGCATGGACGTCTCCGGGATGCGGTCGTGGGTCGGGGTGGAGCCGGTCAGGCCTCGTCGCGCCAGCGGCGCAGGCGGATGGCGGCGGCGATGAAGCCGATGCCGACCGCCACGCCGATCCACAGGTCGGCACTGGCGAAGGCGTGCCAGTTGCGGGCCAGGTCGATGGCGCCGGCCAGGTTGCCGGGGGAGTTGATCGACGCCGAGGTGTCGATCGCGCCGTCGATCGCCGGATACCAGGCACCGGGCGCCACGCTCAGCAGGCCGCGATAGACCAGGGTGTACCAGACCTTGTCGTGGGCGATGTCCACGCCGGGCAGGATCGTGGTCATGCTGATCACCACGCAGGCCAGCACCGGCACCAGCACCGCCCACAGGAACGGCTTGGAACGGGCCCAGGCCGAGCAGAACATCAGCCAGCCGATGGTCGGCAGCGCCCAGAACATGTACACCGGCAGCGACGCCACCACCCCGCCGATGATGCGCAGCGGGTGCGACTGGGTGAAGACCCCATGCGCGGCCGGCAGGCCGTTGACGGTGATGGTCAGCGCCGAGATCAGCCACAGCGCCACGCCGATCAGCAGACCGATGCCGACCGCCAGCAGCGGCGCCAGGACCAGCGCCCACACGGCCTTGGACAGCACCATCTGCGAGTCCGAGACCGGCAGCGACTTCCAGAACAGCACGCTGCGGTCGCGGCGGTCGTCGTACAGGGAGCCCAGGGCGTAGAAGAACACCACGAAGGCGAGCACGACGCAGGCCAGCATCACGCCGCCCAGCAGCATGCTGTCGCCGACCACGCCGAGCGCCTGGCTGATCTTCTGCGGGTCGGCCTCGTCGAAGACCAGGCCGCTGTAGCCCATCGAGCGCCGCGCGGCGATGCTGCCGATCACGGCCAGGATCAGGTACAGCCCCAGGATGATGGCGCCGGTGATCAGCGGCGCCCAGAAGAACCCGCCGCGGTTCTCCCAGTATTCGCGCCTGAGCAGCCACTTGAGCTTGGCGGTGCCGTGCGGGACCGCGGCCTTGGCGGGGGAAGCGAGGGTGGCGTTCATGCGTAGGTCCCCTTCATGGTGGCCACGAACAGGTCGGCGAGGCCGGGGTTGCGGGTTTCGCCCAGCGCGGCGAGCGTGGACCGCGGCACGCCGTCGTAGAGCAGCACGGTCTTGCCGAAGGGCAGGGCGCGCTCGTCGATCGGGCCCATGGCGCGGGCGGCTTCGAGGGCGTCGGCGCCCACCAGGATCTCGGTATAGCGGTCGGCGACTTCGTCCATCGGCGCGTCCAGCACGATCCGGCCGTCGCGGATGAACAGCACGTCGGTGAGGATGTGCTCGATCTCCTCGACCTGGTGGGTGGTGACCAGGATGGTCTTGTCCTCGTCGAAGTAGTCCTCCAGCAGGCGCTGGTAGAACTGCTTGCGGTAGAGGATGTCCAGGCCCAGGGTCGGCTCGTCCAGCACCAGCAGGCGCGCGTCGATGGCCATCACCAGGGCCAGGTGCAACTGCACGATCATGCCCTTGGACATTTCGCGCACCCGCAGCTTCGGAGTGAGCTGGGTGTTGGCCAGGAAGCGCTCGCACCTGGCGCGGTCGAAGCGCGGGTGCACCCCGGCGACGAAGTCGATCGCCTCGCCGACCCGGATCCAGCGCGGCAGCACCGCCACGTCGGCGATGAAGCAGACCTCGTTCATCAGTTCGTCGCGCTGGGTGCGCGGGTCCTTGCCCAGCACCCGCAACTCGCCCTCGAACGGGGTCAGGCCGAGGATGGCCTTCAGCGCGGTGGTCTTGCCGGCGCCGTTGGGGCCGATCAGGCCGACGATCCGGCCGGAGCCGATCTCGAAGTCGGCGCCGGCCACGGCGACCTTGTTCTTGTAGGCCTTGCGCAGGCCGCGGGCGGAGACGACCGCGCCGGCGTCGGCGATATGGGATTGGGCAGCGTTCATCAGTGGGTCCCCAGGGCGTTGAGCAGGTCTTGCGCGGACAGTCCCAGGCGCTGGATGCGCTCGGCCACGGCCGGCCACTCTTCCTTGAGGAAGCGGTCGCGCTCGCTGCTGCGCAGCTGCCGCGAGGCCTCCTCGGTGACGAACATGCCCAGGCCGCGGCGCTTCTCCACCAGGCCCTCGTCGGCCAGTTCCTGGTAGGCGCGGGACACGGTGATCGGGTTGAGCTGGTACTCGGCGGCGACCTGCCGCACCGAGGGCAGGGCCTCGCCGGGCTTGAGGATGCCGTCGAGCATCATGGCGATGACCCGGTCCTTCAATTGGCGGTAGATCGGAGCGCCGTCGCTCCAGTGGATGTCGCTCATGGTTCAGCTCCGCGAGCGCAGGGACTGCGCAAAGGAGAAATAGGGCATGGTCGAGGAGGCGCGGAGCCTGCGCGCCGGCCGCTCCGCGGCCGGGTCCGGGTCCGTGGCGCCGCGCTGCGCGGCGGCCTCGCCGAGTCCATAATCACGTGCACGAACACCATCGCGTCCAGCGAGGTCGGGCAGCCACCACATCGCTCCCAGGACCGCGACGGCCAGGCCCAGGGCCATGGACCGGGAGCGGTAGGCGGACAGGTTGCTTTTCATCTTGTGGGCGTCCTGCGTTGGGTGACTGGTGTTGTATTCAACTATAACACCTAAACACAGGGTGTCAACACTCTGTTGCCCCAACCAATGGCATACAGGGCAGATGGCCCCGGAGGCACGGCGAATGTCACTCAAATCCATGTTTCTTAAGGTTTTAATCGTCTGCGCGGCAGGGCCGGCGCTGGCAGCCGGCCCGGCCCTGCTGGACCTGGAGTACCGCCCGCTGGCGTCCAAGTCCCCGGTGAATCTGGCCGAACGGCACGGCGGCCAGGTGCTGCTGGTGGTCAATACCGCCAGCAAATGCGGCTATACCCCGCAGTACGAAGGCCTGGAGGCGCTGCACCAGCGCCTGGCAGGGCGCGGCTTCTCGGTCGTCGGCTTCCCGTCCAACGACTTCAAGGGCCAGGAACCGGGCAGCGAGGAACAGATCCAGGAGTTCTGCACCCTGACCTACGGGGTGAAATTCCCGATGTACGAGAAGGTCCATGTCACCGGGCCGGATACCACGCCGCTGTACCGGCGCCTGCGCGAAGCGACCGGCGTGGAGCCGGGATGGAACTTCCACAAGTACCTCATCGCGCGCGACGGGCGCGTGGTCGGGAACTGGTCCAGCAAGGTCAAGCCGGACGATCCGGAACTGGTCGCGGCGATCGAGCGCGAACTGAAGGCGCCCGTACCGGCGCGCTGAGGTGCGGCGCCCGGGCAGGCTCGCGGTGCGCCGGCGCATGCGACAATGACGCCGCGCCGGCCTTGCCGGCGGATCGATCCAACCCCTGAGGGAACAACTTTGATGAACAACCGCATGCGCGGCGCGCTGGCGTCGCTGGTGATCGGAGCGAGCATGGTGGCAGGCACGGCAGTGGCGCAGGACAAGGCCGCACTGGCCACCGACAAGGACAAGGTCAGCTACGCGATCGGCATGGACGTGGCCCGTTCGTTCCAGCCGATCGCCCGGGACATCGATTTCGCGGCGCTGGAGAAGGCACTGGCCAATGCGTTGGCCGGCGGCCAGCCGCTGCAGTCCGAGGCGGATGCGCAGGCCACCCACGGCATGCTGCAACTGGTCATGGCTGCCCGTACCGGCCAGCGCGTGCCGGGCCTGCCGCCGGGCTCCGAACCGCCGGCGCCGTCGAAGGAGCAGGTGGGCCTGCTGATGGGCGACCGGGTCATCGGCGCCTCGCTGCTGCCGCTGAAGGACGACATCGACGTGGCGGTGCTGGTCCAGGCCGTGCGCAACAGCCTGGGCGCGTCCGGCGCGCCGCTGATGAGCGAACAGGAGGCGATGCAGACCCTGCAGGCCTACATGGGCCGCAAGCAGCAGGCCGTGGCCGAGAAGAACCGCGCCGAAGGTGCCGCGTTCCTGGCGAAGAACCGCGGGCAGAAGGGCGTGCTGACCACCCCGTCGGGCCTGCAGTACATGGTCCTGCGCGAGGGCAGCGGCCCGCGTCCGCTGCCCGGCGACACGGTGCGGGTCAACTACGAGGGCCGGCTGCTCGACGGCGGCGAGCCCTTCGACAGCTCGTACGCGCGCGGCCAACCGGCCGAGTTCAGCCTGAACCAGGTGATCGCCGGCTGGACCGAGGGCGTGGGCCTGATGCCGGTCGGGGCCAAGTACCGTTTCTGGATCCCGTCGGAACTGGCCTATGGCGCCAATGGTGCTCCGGGCGGCCGGATCGGGCCGAACGCGACCCTGACCTTCGACGTCGAGCTGCTGGGCATCGCCCCGTAGCAGGCGACGCGATTCCGCACCGATAGGGAAGGCCGCGCATGCGCGTTTCGATCTTCGGCACCGGCTACGTCGGCCTGGTCACCGGAACCTGCCTGGCCGAGGTCGGGCACGAGGTGGTGTGCGTGGACGTGGATGCGGCCAAGGTCGCCGGGCTGGAGCGCGGGATCGTCCCGATCTACGAGCCGGGCCTGGCGCCGATGGTCAAGTCCAACCATGCCGCCGGGCGCCTGCGCTTCAGCACCGACGCGGCCGCGGCGGTCGCCCACGGCGAGGTCGTGTTCATCGCGGTGGGCACGCCGCCGGACGAGGACGGCAGCGCCGACCTGCGCTACGTGCTGGCGGTGGCCCGCAGCATCGGTGCCCACCTTGAGCGGCCGGCGGTGGTGGTGGACAAGTCCACGGTGCCGGTGGGCACCGCCGACCGGGTGCGCGCGGCGATCGCCGCCGAACTGCAGGCGCGCCAGGTGGAGGTCGGCTTCGAAGTGGTCTCCAACCCCGAGTTCCTCAAGGAAGGCGACGCGGTCGCCGACTGCATGCGCCCGGACCGGATCGTGATCGGCGCCGACAGCGCGGCGGCGGTGGCGGCGATGCGCCGCCTGTATGCGCCGTTCAACCGCAACCACGATCGTTTCGTGGTGATGGACGTGCGGTCGGCCGAACTGACCAAGTACGCGGCCAACGCAATGTTGGCGACCAAGATCAGCTTCATGAACGAGATCGCCAACATCGCCGAGCGGGTCGGCGCGGACGTGGAGGCGGTGCGCAAGGGCATCGGTTCGGATCCGCGGATCGGCTGGCATTTCATCTATCCCGGCGCCGGCTACGGCGGCTCCTGCTTTCCCAAGGACGTGCAGGCGCTGGCGCGCACTGCCCGCCAGCACGGCTACCCGGCGCAGCTGCTGGACGCGGTGGAGGCGGTCAACGACCGCCAGAAGGGCCATCTGTTCGAACTGGTCCAGCACCATTACGACCGCGGCGAGGACGAAGGCGTGCGCGGCAAGGTGTTCGCGGTGTGGGGGCTGGCGTTCAAGCCCAACACCGACGACATGCGCGAAGCCTCCAGCCGGCGCCTGCTGGCGCAGCTGTGGGAGGGCGGGGCGACGGTACGTGCCTACGATCCCGAGGCGCTGGACGAGGCACGGCGGATCTTCGGCGCGCGCGACGACCTGGTCCTGTGCGATTCGGCGCAGGCCGCGCTGGAGGGGGCCGACGCGCTGGCGGTGGTGACCGAGTGGAAGGAATTCCGCAGCCCGGACTTCGCCCGCCTGCACGCCGCGCTGGGCGATGCGGTGGTGTTCGACGGGCGCAACCTGTACGAACCGGCGGAAGCCGAGGCGGCCGGCCTGGCCTACTACGGCATCGGCCGCGGCCGTTCGCTGCGGGCGACGGCGGAGCACACCGGATGAGCCCGGCGCAGATGGAGATGCCGGGCATGCCCGGCACCGGTGCCGGGCTGGAACAGCGCCTGGTCGAACTGGAAACCCGGGTGGCGTTCCAGGAGCAGGCGCTGGCCGAGTTGAGCGACGCCTTGGCCCAGGCGCGCCTGGAGCGCGCGCGCAGCGACGAATTGCTGCAGGCGGTGCTGTCCGACCTGCGCGGCCTGCGCGGCGCGCTGTATGCCGATCCGGCCAGCGAACCGCCGCCGCCCCACTACTGAGCGCGGCGGTCCCGGGCCGCCCCAGGCGCTACATTCCCGTATCCCGCCCCCCGATTCCGATCCCGTACCGCGCGCCCGCGCGCGGCCACTGCAAGCCCACACCCCCATGATCGACAGCCTCCGCGACCAGTTGCTCAACCTCGGCTTCAAGGCGCCCGAACCCGAGCGCACGCCCGGCCACCGTCCCGGCCCCGGCAAGGGCGGGCACACGAGCCCCGGCAAGGGCGGTGCCCGTGCCGGAGGGCGGGGCACGGGCGGTGCGTCTCGGCACGGCGGGGATCCGGCCGGCAAGGGCAAGCAGCGCGGCGAAGGCGGGCCTCGCCCTGCCGGTCCGGCGGGACAACGCAGGCCGGCTTCCGAAATGGACCTGGGCAAGGCCTGGGCGATGCGCGCGCAGCAGGAGAAACAGGAGCGGATCGAGGCCGAACAGACCAAGCAGGAGCAGGCGCGCCTGCGCCGCGAAGCCAAGGCCAGACTCGAGGCGCTGCTGCAGGACAAGGGGCTGAACGACGCCAACGCCGAGATCGCGCGCCATTTCGAGTATGGCGGCAAGATCAAGCGCATCTACGTCAACGCGGCCCAGCTCAAGGCGCTCAACGCCGGCGAACTGGGCGTGGTCCAGCTCAACGGCCGCTACCTGCTGGTGGCGGCGGCGGTGCTGGTCGAGGCCGAGGCGGTGTTCGCTCCGGCGGTGGCGCTGAGGATCGACCCGGACGCACCGGCGCAGGACGATCCCTACGCCGACCCGCGCTATCAGGTGCCCGACGACCTGGTGTGGTGAGGACGGGAGGGGCGCCGAGCTCGCCCCTGCCCCGGGGCCGCGGTGAAGTCCCGGCGGCTCCCATGCGGAGCAGGCCGTTGCTCGGCTGCTTCTGCTAGCCTGCGGGAGTCATGCCTCTCCCTTTGCGCATCCTCATCCACGGCGCCTCCGGTCGCATGGGCCAGGCGTTGTCGCGTCTGGCCGCCGCGGAACCGGGCCGCTGGGAGGTGGCCGCTGCGGTCGCCGGCCGGGTTCCGGCGCAGCGGGTGGTGGACGGAGTGCCGCACTTCGCCGCTGCCGAACTGTCCGGGGTGCCGGACTTCGAGGTGGCGATCGACTTCAGTCTGCCGCAGGGTTTCGACCGGGTACTGGCGCTGTGCGTGGCGCGCGGTCGCCCGCTGGTATCCGGCACTACCGGCCTGGAGCCGGCGCAACGCGATGCGCTGCAGGCGGCCGCCACGTCCATTCCGGTGCTGTGGGCCTCCAATTTCAGCCTCGGGGTGGCGGTGCTGGACGAACTGGTCGAGCGCGCCGCACGCGCGCTGCCCGGCTGGGACTGCGACATCGTCGAGGCCCACCACGCGCGCAAGCAGGACGCGCCCTCCGGCACCGCGCTCACCCTGGGCGAGTCGGCCGCCCGTGGCGGCGCCATCCCGCGCCATGCCAGCCTGCGCGCCGGCGACATCGTCGGCGAGCACCTGGTCCAGTTCACCGGCCAGGGCGAGCGGCTGGAACTGGTCCACCGCGCCACCTGCCGCGACGTCTTCGCCCGCGGCGCGTTGCAGGCCTCCGGCCGCATCCACGGTCGCCCGCCCGGCCGCCACACCCTGCGCGGCCTGTTGTTCGACGGTGCCTGAGCCCTGCCCGCGACCGTTCCGGCGGCGTTCCCTTTTGCCGCCTTCGCCGGTACAATTCCCGCTCGCCTGTTACCCCTAGCCCCGGACCGGAAACACGCCCGTCCGCGGTTTCGTGCAGCCCGGCTCCGGCCGTGGCCGGCGACAGGGCTCCTTTACCCCTCAAGGCGAACCACGTGACTGAATCGGCAATCCTCGTCCTCGAAGACGGCACCGTGTTCGAGGGCGAATCCGCAGGCGCCAGCGGCCTTTCGGTCGGCGAGGTGGTGTTCAACACGTCCATGACCGGCTACCAGGAGATCCTCACCGATCCCTCCTACGCCCGCCAGTTGGTCACCCTGACCTATCCGCACATCGGCAACACCGGCTGCACCGGCCAGGACGACGAGGCCGCGCGGGTCTGGTCGGCCGGCCTGATCGTGCGCGACGTGCCGCGCCGCCCCAGCAGCTGGCGCAGCCAGGCGCCGCTGCAGGAGTGGCTGGCCGCGCGCGGCGTGGTCGCCATCGCCGGCCTCGACACCCGCAAGCTGACCCGCCTGCTGCGCGAGCGCGGCGCCCAGAACGGCGCGCTGATGGCCGGCGGCGGGCTGGATGTCGATAGGGCGCTGGAAGCGGCGCGCAAGTTCCCGGGGCTGAAGGGCATGGACCTGGCCAAGGTGGTCAGCACCGACAAGCCGTATCCGTGGGGCGAGGGCCAGCTGGACCTGGACAGCGGCGTGTTCGCGTCCGCGGCGCCGAAGTTCAAGGTGGTGGCCTACGACTTCGGAGTGAAGCTCAACATCCTGCGCATGCTGGCCGAGCGCGGTTGCGACGTGACCGTGGTGCCGGCGCAGACCGCGGCCGCCGAAGTGCTGGCGATGAAGCCCGACGGTGTGTTCCTTTCCAACGGTCCGGGCGATCCGGCGCCTTGCACCTACGCCATCGCTGCGATCCGCGAATTCGTGGCGGCGAGAATGCCGCTGTTCGGCATTTGCCTGGGCCACCAGCTGCTGGCCCTGGCCGCGGGTGCGCAGACCCTGAAGATGGCCCATGGTCACCACGGCGCCAACCATCCGGTGCAGGATCTCGCCAGCGGCCGGGTGATGATCACCTCGCAGAACCACGGCTTCGCGGTGGACGAGTCCACCCTGCCGGGACACGTCCGGGTCACCCATCGTTCGCTGTTCGACGGCACCAACCAGGGCATCGAACTGGTCGATGCGCCGGCGTTCTCGTTCCAGGGCCACCCGGAAGCTTCGCCGGGCCCGCACGACGTGGCCCCGCTGTTCGACCGTTTCGTTGCGTTGATGGCGGCATGACGCCCGCCCCGGACCACCCCAGGTATCACTCGAGTAGGAGTAGGGAAATGCGATTGCTGAAGGGAATGCTGCTGCTGGCCATGCTGGTCCTGGGCTTCAATGCCGCCGCGCGGGAGGTGCCGATCCAGGACTTCTTCAAGGATCCGGAGTTCACCTCGATCAGCGTTTCCCCGGACGGCAAGCACATGGCCGTGACCGTGCCGCACGAGGACCGCACCGTGCTGGCGGTGCTGCGGGTGGACGACAAGAGCGTGGTCGGCAAGTGGGACTACGGCCCGAACCGGCATTTCCGCCAGGTGTGGTGGGCCAACAACGAGCGCTTGCTGTTCAACGTCACCTTCAAGACCGGCCGTTTCGATTTCGAGACGTCCAAGGGCGACATGTACGCCTCCAACATCGATGGCACCCAGCGCATCGACATCCCCAACGGCGCGTACTACCGGATCGTCAGCCTGACCCCGGAGGATCCGCGCACGATCCTGGTGGAGCGTTCGATCGAGAACGCCTACCTGTCCAAGCTCGATGTCTACAACGGGCGTCTGGTCACCGTGGCGTCGGCGCCGGTGGAGCAGGGCAGCTTCCTGGTCGACCATGATCGCAACGTGCGGTTCGTCTCCGGCGCGATGAACGACGGGCGCAACGTCACCTACCGGCGCGACGGCGACAAGTGGACCCTGGTCCACGAGAGCGAGCGCAACGGCGCCACCTACTTCCCGCTCGGCTTCGCCGCCGACAACCGCCATGCGTACATGGCCAAGGGCGTGGACGGGAAGCCGGAATCCATCGTCCTGCTGGACACCGAGACCCGCGAGGAGAGGCAGCTCTCGAGCAACGGCACGGTCAGCCCGTCGGGCTTCGTCTGGAGCAGCGACCGCAAGACCCTGCTCGGCGTGCAGTACGAGGACGGCATCCCGTACTGGGACTGGATCGCGCCCGAGCACCCGGAAACGCTGGCCTATGCCGGTCTGGTCAAGGCGTTCCCCGGCAAGGCGCTCAGCTTCCTGCGCCCATCCGATGATGGCCGCTACCTCTCCGCGCGGGTCTATTCCGACACCCAGCCCTCCGAGGCCTTCCTGTTCGACCGCCAGGCCGGCAAGGCCACCTACCTGGCCGGCAGCATGGAGTGGATCAAGGCCGGGGAGATGTCGCCGATGAAGCCGATCAGCTTCAAGGCGCGCGACGGGCTGGAACTGCACGGCTACCTCACCGTTCCTGCGGGCAGCGACGGCAAGGGCCTGCCGCTGATCGTCAATCCGCACGGCGGCCCGCACGGCCCGCGCGACGAATGGGGCTTCAACCCCGAAGTGCAGCTGTTCGCCAACCGCGGCTACGCGGTGCTGCAGGTCAACTACCGCGGCTCGGGTGGCTACGGCAATGCCTTCGAAGGCATGGGCTACCGCAAGTGGGGCACCACGATGCAGGACGACCTGACCGACGCGGTGAACTGGGCCGTGTCCCAGGGCATCGCCGACCCGAACCGGGTCTGCATCTATGGCGCGTCCTATGGCGGCTACGCGGCGCTGATGAGCGCGGTGCGCGAGCCGGACCTGTACCGCTGCACCGTCGGCTACGTCGGCGTCTACGACCTGGACGCGCAGCGCGACGCCGATTTCATGGAGCACGAGTCGGGCCGCAACTACCTCAAGGACGTGTATCCGCCGACCAAGTCCGAGCGTACCGCCCAGTCGCCCGCCTACGGGGTCGAGCGGCTGAAGGCCCCGGTGATGCTGGTGCACGGCGAGAAGGACGTGCGCGTGCCGATCAAGAACATGCACTTTCTGGTCTCGCAGATGGAGAAGGCCGGCAAGAAGCCCGAGGTGGTGGTGGTCGAGCCCAAGGAGGGCCACGGGTTCCGCGACGTCGAAAACAACGTGAACCTCTACACCAAGATGCTGGCCTTCTTCGACAAGCACATCGGCGCCGGTGCGAAGGGCGCCCCGGCCGCCAGCCCCTGATCCCCGGTCGGGGAACCAGCAAGAGAACGAGATGCCCAAGCGCACCGACATCAAGACCGTCCTGATCATCGGCGCAGGCCCGATCGTCATCGGCCAGGCCTGCGAGTTCGACTATTCCGGCGCGCAGGCGTGCAAGGCCCTGCGCGAGGAGGGCTACCGGGTGGTGCTGGTCAACAGCAACCCGGCCACGATCATGACCGACCCGGACACCGCCGACGCGGTGTACATCGAGCCGATCAACTGGCAGACGGTCGAGAAGATCATCGCCAAGGAGAAGCCCGACGCGCTGTTGCCGACCATGGGCGGCCAGACCGCGCTGAACTGCGCGCTGGACCTGGCCGACCACGGCGTGCTGGAAAAGTACGGCGTCGAGTTGATCGGGGCCTCGCGCGAGGCCATCCGCATGGCCGAGGACCGCGAGCTGTTCCGGGTGGCGATGGGCGAGATCGGCCTGGAGTGCCCGAAGGCCGAGGTCGCGCACACCCTGGAGGAAGCACTCGACATCCAGACCCGGGTGGGCTACCCGACGATCATCCGCCCGAGCTTCACCCTGGGCGGCAGCGGCGGCGGCATCGCCTACAACCGCGAAGAGCTGATCGAGATCGTCAACCGCGGCCTGGAACTGTCGCCGACCACCGAGGTGCTTGTCGAAGAGTCGGTGCTGGGCTGGAAGGAGTTCGAGATGGAGGTGGTCCGCGACAAGGCGGACAACTGCATCATCGTCTGCTCCATCGAGAACCTGGACCCGATGGGCGTGCATACCGGCGACTCGATCACCGTGGCCCCGGCGCAGACCCTCACCGACAAGGAGTACCAGCGCCTGCGCGATGCCTCCATCGCGGTGCTGCGCAAGATCGGCGTGGACACCGGCGGCTCCAACGTGCAGTTCGGTATCAACGCCCACACCGGCCGGGTGGTGGTGATCGAGATGAACCCGCGGGTGTCGCGTTCGTCGGCGCTGGCGTCCAAGGCGACCGGCTTCCCGATCGCCAAGGTCGCGGCCAAGCTGGCGGTCGGCTACACCCTGGACGAGCTGAAGAACGAGATCACCGGCGGGTTGACCCCGGCCTCGTTCGAGCCGGCGATCGACTACGTGGTCACCAAGATTCCAAGATTTGCCTTCGAGAAGTTCCCGCAGGCCGATGCGCGCCTGACCACCCAGATGAAGTCGGTGGGCGAGGTGATGGCGATGGGCCGCACCTTCCGCGAATCGGTGCAGAAGGCGCTGCGCGGGCTGGAGACCGGCAAGGTCGGCTTCGACCCGACCGGGCTGGACCTGGCCGACGCCGACGACCTGGCCACCCTGCGCCGCGAGCTGAAGGCGCCGGGTCCTGAGCGCCTGTTCTACGTGGCCGATGCGTTCCGTGCCGGGATGAGCGTGGAGGACATCCATGCGCTGTCGTTCATCGACCCGTGGTTCCTGGACCAGATCGAGGAGATCATCGGCGAGGAGCAGCGGCTGCAGGCCGAAGGCCTGGCCTCCCTCGACGCCGCGCGCCTGCGCAAGCTCAAGCGCGACGGCTTCTCCGATGCGCGCCTGGCGCAGCTGGCCGGTACCAACGAGGCCGCGATCCGCGCCCTGCGCCGCGCGCACAAGGTCAAGCCGGTGTACAAGCGGGTGGATTCGTGCGCGGCCGAGTTCGCCACCTCCACCGCCTACCTGTACTCGACCTACGAGGACGAGTGCGAGGCCCAGCCCAGCGACCGCGAGAAGATCATGATCCTCGGCGGCGGCCCCAACCGCATCGGCCAGGGCATCGAGTTCGACTACTGCTGCGTCCATGCCGCCCTGGCCCTGCGCGAGGACGGCTACGAGACCATCATGGTCAACTGCAACCCGGAGACCGTCTCCACCGACTACGACACCTCCGACCGCCTGTACTTCGAGCCGCTCACCCTCGAGGACGTGCTGGAGATCGTCGAACTGGAGCAGCCGAAGGGCGTGATCGTGCAGTACGGCGGCCAGACCCCGCTGAAGCTGGCGCGCGCGCTGGAGGCCAACGGGGTGCCGGTGATCGGCACCAGCCCGGACTCCATCGACCTGGCCGAGGACCGCGAGCGCTTCCAGCAGCTGGTCGAGAAGCTCGGCCTGAAGCAGCCGCCCAACCGCACCGCGCGCACCCCCGACCAAGCGCTGGCCCTTGCCCGCGAGATCGGCTACCCGCTGGTGGTGCGCCCGAGCTACGTGCTCGGCGGCCGGGCCATGGAAGTGGTGCACGGCGAGGCCGACCTGGCCCGCTACGTGCGCGACGCGGTGAAGGTGTCCAACGACTCGCCGGTGCTGCTGGACCGCTTCCTCGACAACGCGGTGGAAGTGGACGTGGACCTGATCGCCGACGCCCAGGGCAATACCCTGATCGGCGGGGTGATGGAACACATCGAGGAGGCCGGCGTGCATTCGGGCGACTCGTCGTGCTCGCTGCCGCCATACTCGCTCAGCGCCGCCACCCAGGATGAACTGCGCAGGCAGGTCGTCGAACTGGCCAAGGCGCTCAATGTTGTGGGGTTGATGAACACCCAGTTCGCGATCCAGGCCAACGAGGACGGCCACGACACCATCTATCTGCTGGAAGTGAACCCGCGCGCCTCGCGCACGGTGCCGTTCGTGTCCAAGGCCACCGGCATGCCGCTGGCCAAGATCGCCGCGCGCTGCATGGCCGGGCGTAGCCTGGCCGAGCAGGGTGCAACGCGCGAGATCGTGCCGGACTACTACTCGGTGAAGGAGGCGATCTTCCCGTTCGCCAAATTCCAGGGCGTGGATCCGATCCTCGGCCCGGAGATGCGTTCCACCGGCGAGGTGATGGGTGTGGGCCGCAACTTCGGCGCGGCGATGGCGCGCGCGCAGGAAGCCGGCGGGATCAGGGCGCCGCAGCCGGGCAAGGCCTTCGTCTCGGTGCGCGACCCGGACAAGCGCCGCGTGCTGCCGGTGGTGCAGGGCCTGATCGAGCGCGGCTTCAGCATCGTGGCCACCCGCGGTACCGCGGCCTGGTTGCAGGAGCGCGGCGTGGACTGCGCGGTGGTGAACAAGGTGGCCGAAGGCCGCCCGCACATCGTCGATTCGATCAAGAACGGCGAGATCGCCTACATCGTCAACACCACCGAGGGCCGTGCGGCGATCGCCGATTCGTTCTCGATCCGGCGCGAGGCGCTGCAGCAGCGCGTGACCTATTCCACCACCGTGGCCGGCGCCAAGGCGCTGGTGCATTCGCTCGAATACCGCGGCACCGGACCGGTCTGGTCGCTGCAGGAACTGCACGAGGAGCTGAAGCCGTGAGGGCGCCGCTGACGTTGAAGGGCGCCCAGCGCCTGCGCGAGGAACTGGATCATCTCAAATCGGTGAAGCGGCCGGAGGTGATCGTCGCGATCGCCGAGGCGCGCGGCCACGGCGACCTCAAGGAGAACGCCGAGTACCACGCCGCGCGCGAACAGCAGGGTTTCATCGAAGGCCGGATCAAACAGCTGGAAAGCGAACTGTCCCACGCCAACGTGATCGACGTGGCCAAGCTGCATGCCGGCAGCCGGATCGTGTTCGGCGCCACCGTCACCCTGGCCGACATGGAGACCGACGAGGAAGTGCGCTACCAGATCGTCGGCGACCTGGAAGCGGACATCAAGCGCGGCATGATCGCCATTTCCTCGCCGGTGGCGCGTGCGCTGATCGGCAAGGAGGAGGGCGATTCGATCTCGATCGAGGCCCCCGCCGGCACCCGCGAGTTCGAGATCGTGGGCGTGGCCTACCTCGGCTGAGATGGCGACCATCACCCTGTTGCTGCCGGAGCGGGCGCGCTTGCCCGGTCCGCTGCCGGCGCCGACGGGCAGGGCGCTGGCGCGCGCCGACCGCGAGGCCTGCGAAGCCGGCTCGCGTGCGCAGCTGCGCCGCCATTTCCGCCCGGTTCCCGACCACTGGCCGGTGGCGGCGCTGACCCGCCTGGTCGATGCCGGCGACGCCGGAGGCGGCCTCGGCGGGAACGCCGCGGACACCTGGCTGCGCGCCGATCCGGCATACGTGGCCCCGGACATCAACGGCGCGCGCCTGCTCGGCTGGGGCGAAACCCTCGGCGTGGACGAGGACGACACGCGCGCACTGCTGCCGGCGCTGCGCCCGCTGTTCGGCGACGCCGGCTTCCAGCTCGACGCGCCGCACCCGGCGCGCTGGTACCTGCGCCTGCCCGAAGGCACCCGCCTGCCGCCGCTGCCCGGTCCCGACGAGGCGCTGGGCGAGGACCTGTTCGCCGCGCTGCCGCACGGCGACGAGGCCGCGGCGCGGCGCTGGCGCACC
>JAFLEA010000043.1 GCA_017302035.1 Lysobacterales bacterium | reverse complement strand
AACATGGGCCCCAGTAATGTGGTGTTCGAGGAAGTGGGGGTTCCGCAGTTGCAGGATACTTTTCAAAACGAAACAATCGGTAATAGTGGCCTCGATCGGGTAGCGCCGGTATCTATCGTGGCTGTGCCTCGCAGGCTGGCGACGGCGTCCTGGTCTGCGTCAGCGCGCTGGATCCGCTGAACCTGTCCGGGACCGTGGTCGCCGGCGACAGGGTGCCGCGGATTGCCGGCGCGCGTCTTGCGTTCCTCGATGGCATGCCGGTGGCGGCGCTGGTCGCCGGCGAGCTGCGGCCGATGGCGGCGATGGAGGCACTGGCGCCGGAAGCGCGGGCGGCCGTGCGCAAGGCCCTGCTGCGCGAGCCGGGCTCCGATGCCGCCGCACTCGTTCAACCCAGCTCGCGCACGATCTCCAGCACCGCCTCGCCGTAGCGGGCCAGCTTGCTGCCGCCGATGCCACCCACCCGGGCCAGTTCGCTCACTGCGGCCGGGCGCAAGCGGGCGATGTCGCGCAGGGTGCGGTCGTGGAAGATCACGTAGGCGGGCACGTTCTGCTCGCGCGCCGCCAGCGCGCGCCAGGCGCGCAGGGCGTCGAACAGCGGCCGGTCGCCGGCGTCCACGTGCAGGGTGCTCTCGCTGCGGCCCGGCTCGCCGCTGCCCGCCGATTTTCCGCGCGCCCTGCGCGGCGCCTCCTCGCGCAGCTGCACCCCCTGTTCGCCGCGCAGCACCGGCCGTGCCGCCGGGCCCAGGCGCAGGCCGCCATGGCCTTCGGCATCGACCTCCAGCAGCCCGGCGACGACCAGTTGCCGGAACACGCTGCGCCAGGCGTTCGCGTCCAGTTCGGTGCCGATCCCGTAGGTGGACAGTTCGTGGTGGCGGAACTGGCGCACCTTGTCGGTGTCGGCGCCGCGCAGCACGTCGATCAGGTGCGCGGCACCGAAGCGCTGGCCGCTGCGATACACGCAGCTCAGTGCCTTGCGCGCGGCCTCGGTGGCGTCCCAGGTGCGCACCGGGTGCAGGCAGTTGTCGCAGTTGCCGCACACCCCGGTGCCGTTGCCCGCAGCGAGGTACTCCTCGCCGAACGCGGCCAGCAGCGCCTGCCGCCGGCAACCCGCGGATTCGCAGTAGCCCAGCAGTTGGTCGAGCTTGCGTCGTTCCAGCCGCTTGCGCTCCTCGCCGGCCTCCGACTGCTCGATCATCTGCCGCAGCAGGACCACGTCGCCCAGGCCGTAGCCCATCCAGGCCTCGGCCGGCTCGCCGTCGCGTCCGGCGCGGCCGGTCTCCTGGTAGTAGCCCTCGATCGACTTGGGCAGGTCCAGGTGGGCGACGAAGCGCACGTCGGGTTTGTCGATGCCCATGCCGAAGGCGATCGTGGCGCACATCACGATGCCGTCCTCGCGCAGGAAGCGGCGCTGGTTCTCGGCCCGCACCCCGGCCGCCAGGCCGGCGTGGTAGGGCAGGGCGGCAATGCCGCGGCCGCACAGGAACTCGGCGGTTTCCTCGACCTTGCGCCGGGACAGGCAATACACGATTCCCGATTCGCCGGCGTGGCCGGCGAGGAACTCGAGCAGTTGCCGGCGCGGGTTGTCCTTGTGCGCCACCGAGTAGCGGATGTTGGGTCGGTCGAAGGAACTGACGAAGCGGGCCGCCTCCTCCAGCGCCAGGCGCTCGGCGATCTCGCGCCGGGTCGGCGGGTCGGCGGTGGCGGTGAGGGCGATGCGCGGCACCTGCGGCCAGCGCTCGTGGAGCACGGTCAGTTCGCGGTACTCGGGACGGAAGTCGTGGCCCCACTGCGATACGCAGTGCGCCTCGTCGATCGCGAACAGGGCGATCCGGCTGCGTTCCAGCAGCGAGAGGAAGCGCTGGGTCAGCAGCCGTTCGGGAGCGACGTAGAGCAGGTCCAGGGTGCCGTCGAGCAGTGCCTGCTCCACTTCGCGCGCCTCGCCCGCGTCCAGGGTGGAGTTGAGGTAGGCCGCGCGCACCCCCAGCTGACGCAGCGCCTCGACCTGATCCTGCATCAGCGCGATCAGCGGCGACACCACCAGTCCGGTGCCCGGGCGCAGCAGCGCCGGCACCTGGTAGCACAGCGACTTGCCGCCTCCGGTGGGCATCAGCACCAGCGCATCGCGGCCGGCGGCGACATGCTCGATGATGGCCTGCTGCTGGCCGCGGAAGGCGTCGTAGCCGAATACCTGGCGCAGCACCGCCAGCGCGTCCGCGGCGGGGCGGGCGTCGGCGACGCGGGGCGTGGGGTGCTGGAGCAGCGCGGTCATCGGCAAAGCATACCGGCCAGGTCAAGCCGGGGCGCCGGGGCATGGCGGCACGGGGGTCGGGAGTTCCCGCGCCCCGCCGTAGGGCGAGGCCGTGGCCCGCGCTGCCGTTCAGGCTTCGCGCGCGAACGAGAACAGCTGCTTCAGCGGATGCCGCCTGCGCTCCACCGTCGCCCGCAGCAGTTGCGCGCCCAGCGCCGAATAGGTGATGCCGTTGCCGCCGTACGCCATCGCGAACAGCACCCGCGGACCCCATTGCGGATGCGCGCCGAACCATGGCAACCCGTCGCGGGTCTCGGCGAAGGTCCCGCCCCAGGCGAAGGCCGGTCGCAGCGCCAGCCACGGGAACAGGCGCTCGACCCGCTTCGCCAGCTTGCGCGCCTTCGCCGGCACCCGCGCATCGCGCCGCGCGGGCAGGTCCAGGGCGTCGTCCTCGCCGCCGGCCAGCAGGCGGCGGTCCGGGGTGGTGCGCAGGTACAGGTAGGGCCGGGCGGTTTCCCAGACCAGGCTCCCGGCCAGCGCGCCGAGCATGCCGGCGGGCAGGGGATCGCTGACGAAGGCGTAGCTGCTGCGGTTGCGCGCCACCGGCCTGTGCAGCCAGCGCTGGCTCTCGTAGCCGCAGGCCAGCACCACGTGGCCGGCGCGCACGCGGTATCCGGAGGCGGTGTGCAGCACGGCGCGGCGCGCGCCGGCGTGCAGCTCGACCACGTCCTCGTGGTCATGCACCGCCGCGCCGTTGCCGTGCAGCCGGCGCAGCAGGCGCTGGGCCATGCGGTAGGGATCGACCTGGGCGGCCTGGCGGCTCATGAGCGCCGCCGGCGCGCGGAATCCATAGCCGGCCTCGATATCCTCCGGCGTCCACCACTCCACCTCGATCCCGTGCCGCCGGCGCGCGGCGAACTCCTCGCGCATCCCGCGCACGTCGCGCCGGCGGCTGGCGTAGTAGAGGCTGGAACAGGCGGCGAAGGAAACCCCGCCCAGGCCGGCGGCGCGCTCGCGCAGCCACTCGATCGCGCCGACGCAGGCGGTGTAGGCCAGCGCCGCGTCCGCCTCGCCGTGGCGCCGTGCCAGGTCGACCAGGTGGGTGTCGATCTCGTACTGCAGCAGCGCCGTGCTCGCCGAGGTGCTGCCCCAGCCGATGTCGCGGCGTTCCAGCACCGCCACCGCATGGCCGTGTGCGGCCAGTTCGTCGGCGATCAGGGCCCCGGTGATGCCGCCGCCGACCACGGCCACGTCGCAGTCCAGGTCGGCCTGGAGCCGGGGCAGGGGTGCGGCCAGGCCGTTGCGGATCGCCCAGAACGGATAGCCGCTTTTCAGGTCCATGGCCGCAGTCAAGCCGAGGACGGCGTAGGCGGCCGTGAAAAGGGGGGGGCGGTGCGGACGACAGGTCGGCGGATTGCCGGCCGCGCGCGTTCCGGGCATGGTCGTCGCGGCGCGCGCCGGATGCCTACACCGGCGGTACCGCGGTCTCGCGGCCGGCGTAGCGGAACGGAGGCGTGGACATGACCATCTCGGCCAGCGAGTAGGCCAGCTCGCGCTCGGCCATCACCGCGCCGTCGGCGCCGTGGGACAGCAGGTGGCGCACCTCCGCGTCGCTGTGCGCGCGTGCCAGCACCGGCAGCGCCGGATTGATCACGCGCAGCTTGGCGATCGCCTCGCCGGCTTCCAGCGGCTGCGGGATCGCCAGGATCGCGATCGCCGCCGATTCGGGATGGGCCTCGGCCAGGACCCGCTCCGAGGCGGCATTGCCGCGGATGGCGGGGATGCCTGCGGCGTGGGCGCGGTCCACGTGCAGCGAGTTGTCGTCGATCACCACCACCGGCACGCCGCGCGCCTGCAGCACCTGGCTCAGTTCGCGGCCGACCCGGCCGTAGCCGATCACGATGGCGTGGTTGCCCGGGTGCAGCCGCGGGCCGGCGGGCTGCTCCGGCTCCGGGCGCAGCGGGATGTCCTCGCGCTGCCTGGCCTCCCAGCGGTCCAGCAGCATGAAGATCATCGGATTGAGCAGGATCGAGATCAGCGCGCCGGCCAGCACCAGCGCCTGCCCGACCGGCGGCAGGATCTTCAGCGCCACGCCCAGCCCGGCGATGATGAAGGCGAACTCGCCGATCTGGGCCAGCGAGGCGGAGATCGTCAGCGCGGTCATCTTCGGGTGGCCGAAGGCGCGCACGATCACGAACGCGGCGGCCGACTTGCCGAACAGGATGATCGCGGCGGTGGCCAGCACCTGCCACGGGTGCTCGACCAGGATCGCCGGGTCCACCAGCATGCCCACCGAGACGAAGAACAGCACTGCGAACGCATCGCGCAGCGGCAGCGAGTCGTTGGCCGCCTTGTGGCTCAGTTCGGACTCGTTGAGCATCATCCCGGCGAAGAACGCGCCCAGGGCGAAGGACACCCCGAACAGCGAGGCCGCGCCGAACGCCACGCCCAGGGCGATCGCCAGCACCGACAGGGTGAACAGTTCGCGCGAGCCGGTGCCGGCGATCCGTTCCAGGATCCACGGGATCACCCGCCGCCCGACCAGCAGCATCACCGCCACGAACAGGCCCAGCTGCAGCAGGGTCCAGCCGATCCGGGCCAGCACGCGCGCGGTGGACAGGCCCTCGGCCGTAGCCTCCGGGCCGAAGATGCCGGCGATCACCGGCATCATCACCAGGGCCAGCACGCAGGCCATGTCCTCGACGATCAGCCAGCCCACCGCGATCTTGCCGCGCACGGTCTCCAGCAGGCGGCGCTCCTCCATCGCCCGCAGCAGCACCACGGTGGAGGCGGTGGCCAGGGAGAAGCCGAACACCAGCCCGTACAGGGTCGGCCAGCCCATCAGCGAGGCCACGCCCCAGCCCAGCAGGGTGGCCACCGCGATCTGCGCCAGCGCGCCGGGCACGGCGATCCACTTCACTTCCAGCAGGTCGTCCAGCGAGAAGTGCAGGCCGACGCCGAACATCAGCAGCATCACCCCGATCTCGGCCAGCTGGTTGGCGATCTCCTGGTCGGCGACGAAGCCGGGGGTGAACGGGCCCACGAGCACCCCGGCCAGCAGGTAGCCGACCAGCGGGGACAGGCGCAGCCGGTTGGCCAGCGCGCCCAGCACGAAGGCCAGGCCGAGGCCGACCGCGACGATGTCGATCAGGCTGGTGTCGTGGTGCATCGGGGTGATGGCGCAGGGAGGGGACCAGTGTCACCGACAGGGGACTATTCGGCAAACCCGGACCCCGGCGCGATGGAGCCGCGCCCGTCTGCCGCGACGGAGACGAAAAAAAGGGAACCCCGCCGGAGCGGGGTTCCCTGTCGATCGCGGCGAACGCCGCTTACCAGGCGTAGGCGACGCGCCCGTACACGTAGCGGCCGTTGAAGCCGAACGGCGAGTACAGGCTGTAGGGCATCAGGCCGAAGGTGGAGTTGGCGTAGATGTTCTGCTGCGGGTACTCGTCGAGCGCGTTGTCCGCGCCCAGGGTCACGGTCCAGTTCTCGCCCGGGCGGAAGTTGGCCGACAGGTCCAGGGTCCAGGCCGGATCGAAACGCTGGTCCTGGGCGGGGTTGGTGGCGTGCCGGGAAGTGAACCTGCCGTAGCGGGTGGCGCCGGCGTTGAAGTCCCATTGCGCCAGCTTCCAGTTGGCGTTGAGCGCGAACTTGTCGCGCGGCGCGCCTTCCTCGATGCGCCCGCGCTCGTCGCGGCCCATGCGTTCCAGGTTGGCGCCCAGTGCGGTCAGCACGTCCGGGTTCGGCGCGATCCGGGTCACGTCGGTCTTGTTGTAGTTGTAGCTGCCGGTCAGGTTCAGGCTGCTGGCCTGCAGCGGGATCGAGTACGAGCCCACCAGGTCCACGCCGCGGGTGCGGGTGTCGATGGCGTTGTTGAAGTAGCGCGCGCTGGTGACGTTGGTGATGCCCAGCGCCGCCAGCAGGTCCTGCGCGGCCTTGTTGCCGGCGATGTTGAGGTTGGACGAGAGCACGATGCGGTCGTCGATGGCGATCTGGTAGGCATCGATGGTCAGGTACAGGCGGTCGATCGGCTGCAGCACCAGGCCCAGGCTGTAGGACAGCGAGGTCTCGGCCTTCAGCGGCTCGGCCCCCAGCGCCTGCGCCGCCGCGCCTGCGGCCGGGAAGGTGCCGGTCTCGAAGGCGACGCCGTTGTTGATGTTGGTGGTCACCGCCTGGTAGTGCTGCTGGGCCAGCGCCGGTGCGCGGAAGCCGCCGGCGACGGTGCCGCGCAGTGCGACGGTGTCGGTGAACGCATAGCGTGCCGACAGCTTGCCCGAGGTCTGGCCACCGAAGTCCGAATAGTCCTCGTAGCGGCCGGCGACGCCGGCGGAGAACCTGTCGCTCAGGTCCGCTTCCAGCCCGGCATAGACCGCATCGCTGTCGCGGCTGTAGCTACCGGCGTTGCGCCGGGTGAAGCCGCCGAAGCCCTGGGCGCCGGAGCCGTAGTAGGAACTCGGCTCGCCGGCGGTCTGCGCCCAGTCCTCCATCCGGTGTTCGGCACCCAACGAGAGTGTGGCCGGGTACGCCAGGCCGATGTCCAGGGCCTTGGAGAAATCGGCGTTCAGCACCTGCTGCTTGTACGTCAGCTGGCCGACGTAGAAGCTCCGCGGGCTGGAGGCGCCCAGGGCGTAGTTGATGGTGTTCTGGGTGCGGAAGCCCAGCTGGTTCTCGCCGAAGTTGTAGCTGACGTCCCAGCGCCAGCCGCCTACGCTGGAGCCCTTCACCCCGAGTACCGCGCTGAGGTCGCGCGCATCCTGGTTGATCTCCGGCACGTAGCCGTTGGGGTACACCTGGGCCAGCAGCGCGCCCTGGCCGCTGTGGTTCTTGGAGCGGTAGAACGCGAACGAGGTGATGTCGCGGTCGCTGCCGATGAGGGTGGCGTAGGCGTGGGTGCGCTCACCGATGTTGAATTCGGCGTTGATCGAGACCGCGGACTGGTCGACGTCCGGGTCGCCCAGCTTGAACGCCTTCTCGCCCACGCCGGGGAAGTTGCCGGTGTGCGGCGCGGTGCCCTGGTAGGCGCCGGAGCGGTTGGTCATGTCCTGGTGGCCGGTCTGCGCGGCCAGGTGCACGGTGCCCGCGCCCTGGCTCAGGGTGAGGCCGGCATCGCCGGAGACCTGCCATTGCTTGCCGTCGCCCTCCGAATACTGGCCACCGCCCAGGGCGATGCTGCCGCCCGAACCGGAACCCTTGAGCACGATGTTGACCACGCCGGCGATCGCGTCGGAGCCGTACTGCGCCGAGGCGCCGTCGCGCAGCACTTCCACCCGCTCGATCGCCGCCACCGGGATCGCATTGAGGTCCACGGCCGAGGAACCGCGGCCGATGGTGCCGTTCACGTTGACCAGCGCCGAGATGTGGCGGCGCTTGCCGTTGACCAGGATCAGCACCTGGTCCGGCGACAGCCCGCGCAGCTGCGCCGGGCGCACGCCGCTGGTGCCGTCGGCCATGCCGGGGCGCGGGAAGTTCAGCGAGGGCAGGGCGCGGGCCAGGGCGGTGGCCAGTTCGGTGGTGCCGGTGGCGGTCAGCGCCTCCGGGGTGATGATGTCGATCGGCGACTGCGATTCGGCCACGGTGCGGTCGGACACGTAGGTACCGGTGACGATCACCGTGTCCAGGGAAGTCGGGGTGGGGGCGCTGTCCTGGGCCCGGGCGGCGGGGGCCAGAGCGAGGGCGACGGCGAGGGCGAGCAGGTGGTGCTGGGAAGGCATGTGAAGCGACTCCTGGGGGGGCGGGTCAGAGCAGCAGGCGTGGGGCCTGTTGGATGTTGCATCGCAACACCCTGATCGGGGATTACCCCTTCCCGGGGCAATTGTCAAATTTCCGTTCTCCGGTCGATGCCGGCGAGTCAAGTATTCGTTAACAGTAGAATGGGCGTCGCAGGATGCATTGCCATCTGCTTATTCCTTCCGGTTCTAACGATCCCCCATGATTTCCCTGCGCAATTTCGCCCTGCGCCGTGGCGAACGGCTGCTGCTGTCCAACGTCGACCTGGCCCTGCACGCCGGCTACCGGGTGGGCGTGGTCGGCCGCAACGGCACCGGCAAGTCCAGCCTGTTCGCCGCGATCCAGGGCGAGCTGGAGGCCGACCAGGGCGACGTGGACCTGCCCGGCAAGGTCCGGATCGCCTCGGTGGCGCAGGAGACCCCCTCGCTGCCGGACCCGGCGCTGGACTTCGTGCTCGGCGGCGATGCGGTGCTGGCCGCGGCGGTGCGCGCGGAGGCCGACGCCAACGCACGCGAGGACTGGGAGGCGGTGGCCGCCGCCCACCAGACCCTGGCCGAGCTCAACGGCTACGACGCCGAGGCCCGCGCCGGACGCCTGCTGCACGGGCTGGGCTTCCCGGCCGAGACCCACCGTCGCGCGGTGTCCACCTTCTCCGGCGGCTGGCGGGTGCGCCTGAACCTGGCCCGCGCGCTGATGATGCCGTCCGACCTGCTGCTGCTGGACGAGCCGACCAACCACCTGGACCTGGACGCGGTGTACTGGCTGGAGCAGTGGCTGCTGAAGTACCCCGGCACCCTGCTGCTGATCTCGCACGACCGCGAGTTCCTCGACAACGTCGCCACCCACACCCTGCACCTGCACGGCGGCGGCGCGAAGCTGTACGTGGGGGGCTACACCGACTTCGAGCGCCAGCGCGCCGAGCAACTGCGCCAGCAGCAGATCGCACACGAGAAGGAGCAGGCCGAGCGCGCCCACCTGCAGAGCTTCATCGACCGCTTCAAGGCCAAGGCCTCCAAGGCGCGCCAGGCGCAGTCGCGGATGAAGCGCCTGGCCAAGCTCTCCGGCACCGAAGCGGTGCGCGCCGAGCGCGAGTTCCGGATCGAGTTCGCGCCCCCGGCGCGACTGCCGCATTCGCTGATCCGGCTGGACCACGTCGAGGCCGGCTATGGCGCCGACGCGGTGATATTGCACGCGGTCGGCTTCGGCCTGGAGGCCGGCGACCGGATCGGCCTGCTCGGGCCCAACGGCGCCGGCAAGACCACCCTGGTGCGCACCCTGGTCGGCGAACTGCCGCCGCTCGCCGGCGAGCGCAACGCCCATCCGGATCTGCGCATCGGCTACTTCGCCCAGCACACGGTCGAATCGCTGCACGAGGGCCAGTCGCCGATCGACCACTTCCGCGAGATCTCGCCGGACGCGCCGACCCAGGCGTTCCGCGACTTCCTCGGCAAGTGGAACTTCCCCGGCGACCGCGCCTTCGAGGTCGTGGACGGCTTCTCCGGCGGCGAGCGCGCGCGCCTGGCCCTCGCCCTGCTGGCCTGGCAGCAGCCCAACGTGCTGCTGCTGGACGAGCCGACCAACCACCTGGACCTGGAAATGCGCGAAGCGCTGGCCGAGGCGCTGAGCGATTTCGACGGCGCGATCGTGATGGTCAGCCACGACCGCCACCTGATCGGCCTGGTCTGCGACACGTTCTGGCGGGTGGCCGATGGCGTGGTCGAGCCGTTCGACGGCGATCTGGACGAATACGCGGCGTGGCTGCGCTCGCGCCCGGCCGCGCAGGGCACCAAGCAGCGCATGGCCGAGATCGCGCCCGCACCGGCCGCGCCGCCGCCCGCGGCGGTCGCCGCGACGGCGAGGAAGCCGGTCAACCCGGTCAAGCTGGCCGCGGCCGAGAAGCAGGTGGCCGAACTGGAAGCCGAAGTCGCCGAACTGGACCGGCAACTGGCCGACCCGGCGCACCTGGCCGATGCCGCGCGCCTGTCCACGCTCGGCCGCGAACGCGAGCAGGCCGCGCGCCTGCTGGAACAGGCCGAGCAGGCCTGGCTGGAACTGCTCTAGCCGCGCGGGGCTCCGGATCCCAGGGGGGCAGCGGCTTGCGCCGCTGCGCCCGTCTTTGCGCCCCCGGTCACGAAATGGGAAAGTCATCCGGCCGCAGGCTTGATGGCCCATGACCTGCGTGCTGTAGTCGGTCCCGAGCCGTCCTCCCGGCGATCCAGCCGGATCGCCCGGGCACGACACGTCAGCGCCGGAGGCGTTGTATGCACAGGCCGTTTGCGGTTGTGTTCCTCATGCTGGTTTCCGGCTTTCCGGCCGGCACAGCGGCACAGTCCCAGGGCGCGCGCGCCGGCCCGTTCCTGAAGGAGCCCGCGTTCGCCGAACTGTCGGCCAGCCGGGCCGAAGCCGCCATCCACGAGTACATCCAGGCCACCCGCGGCTGGGACCGGTCCGGGTACCGGCTCGAGCGCTCGGGGAAGCGGCGGGTGCCGGTGGTCTACGTCGTCACCTACCTGGTCGAGACGCGCGAATTCATCGACAGCGGGCGGGTGTTCGAGGTCCACCTGGACGCCGAGAGCGGCCGTGTGGTCGGCGAGAGCCCGGTGCCGCGGACCGGCGGCACCAAGGATCTCCAGCAGGCAGTGATGGACTGAGGCCCCGGCGGGGCGAGGGGAGAAGCGATGAACCGCAAGCTGTTGCTGCTGGTGGCATGTGCGTGGATTCCGGCCGTATCCCAGGCGCAAAGCGAATTCCGCTGGGAGCAGTTCTCCAAGCGGATCGAGGGCAGCCAGAAGGTGAGCCCGCTGCAGATGGACGCCTTCGGCGAGGCGATCCGCCTGTCCAACGGCGCGCTGTCGTTTTCCGCCACCGACGCGAGCCTGCCGGGCAACGACGCCCTTCCCGTCGCCGTGTCGCGCAGCTACGAGGTCGCCAGCCGGAAGATCGCGAGCAACCTGATGTTCGGCGACTGGGATATCGAGTTGCCGAACCTGAGCGGGACATTCGCCACCAACTGGGTGGTGGACCACACCTCGCCGACCACGCGTTGTTCCAATGTTGGCGGCGGGCCGCCCACGGCGCTGGCGTCGAGCATCGGCGGCGACCTGAGCGTGGCCGATTTCTGGCGCGGGGTGAGCATCTCCGTTCCCGGCGTGGCCGGCGGCGAACTCCTGATGACCGATCCGGGCACGACCAAGCCGACCGATGGCCCCGTCTACAAGTGGGTCACGGCCGACGGCATGGTCCACCTGTCGTGCCTGGCCACGATCAAGAACGGTACCGGGGAAGGCTTCCTGGCCATCGACAAGTCGGGCACCCGCTACTGGTTCGACTGGATGGCGCAGTACCCCGAACCCAATCTCAAGACCACCGTCAACATCTATCCGAATCTTCCCACCGCATATCCGCTCCGCAAGAACGTGCTCTATGCCACGCGGGTGGAAGACCGCTTCGGCAACTACGTCACCTACACCTACACCAACGCCTCGAACGCGCCGGGCAAGCTGACCCAGATTGCCTCCAGCGACGGCCGCCAGCTCACCCTCGCCTACACCGGCACGCGCGTCACCTCGGTCACCGACGGCACCCGCACCTGGTCCTATGCGTACGGGACGACGCCGAAGGGGCGCTCCACCCTCACCCAGGTGACCTTGCCCGACGGCAGCCGCTGGACCATGGGGTTCAGCCAGTTCGCCGACGCGGAGATCCAGTTCAGCGAGGTCTATCCGCCCGGCGAGATCCTGCGCTCGTGCACGGTCAACCAGCTGCCGGATAACCTGGGCACCGAGCCGGCCGGCACCATCACCCATCCGGCCGGGGCGACGGCCACCTATACGGTGTTCCCGCTGGAGCACGGCCGCAGCAATGTCCCGCTCAGCTGCGCCAACGTCACCACGACCCCGGCCGGATCCGCCCCGGGCACCAACAACAATGTCAACGACGACGTCCCGATCATTCCCTCCGCGGCGTACAGCTACACCCTGAAATCCAAGGGGGTGACCGGCCCGGGCATGGTGACCTCGGCCTGGAACTACGCCTACGCGCCCAACACCAGCTACTACCGCCACTCCGGGGTCACCCTGAAATACCCGGTCTGCACCCTGCCGTATCCCCAGTGCGTGAACCCCGTCTGCACCTCCGACAGCTGCGCCGGCTCCAGCGTGACCACGGTGACCGGCCCGGGCGGGCAGTGGGAGCGGCACACCTACGGCAACAGCTACCGCTACAACGAGGGCAAGCTGCTCAAGGTCGAGCGCGGCTACGGCGCCGGCAGCATCCTGCAGACGAGCCTGAGCGCCTACGACCTGGCCCTGGCCGGCACCCCGTATCCGGCCAAGTTCGGCACCTCGACCCGCTACAACTTCGACGGCTGGGCCGAGAACTTCCACCGCCCCCTGCTCGCCACCACGATCACCCAGGATGGCGTCAACTTCGGCTCCAGCAATGCCGGCTTCGACGCCTTCGCCCGGCCGCTTTCGGTGCTGCGTGCCAGCTCGCTGGGCTACTCGCGCACCGATGCCTACCAGTACCACGACCTGCAATCCAAATGGGTCATGGGCCAGGTCAAGCAGGTCGCCCGCGGCGGCCTGGTCGAAGCCGAGCTGACCTTCGACGCCTCCAGCGCACTGCAACTGACCTACAAGCAGTTCGGCGCCCTGCGCCAGACCCTGACCTGGAACGCCAACGGCACCGTGGCCACGGTCAAGGACGGCAACAACAACACGACCACCCTGGCCAGCTGGTATCGCGGCATCCCGCAATCCATCACCTATCCGGGCAGCGCCAGCCAGAGTGCGGCGGTCAATGCCTTCGGCTGGATCACCTCGGTCACCGACGAGAACGGGTTCAGCACCGGCTACGGCTACGATCCGGTCGGCCGGTTGACCAGCATCACCTATCCCACCGGCGACAGCACCGCCTGGAACGGCACCACCCAGGCCTTCGCCCAGGTCGCCAGCACCGAATACGGCATTCCCGCCGGCCACTGGCGGCAGACCGTCTCCACCGGCACCGGCCGCAAGATCACCTATTTCGACGGATTGTGGCGACCGCTGCTGGTGCAGGAATACGACACGGCCAACCAGGCCGCCACGACCCGGTTCCAGCGCTTCACCTACGGCTACGACGGCAATGGTCCGCTGGATTTCGCTTCCTACCCAGGCACGACCGACGCCCTCACCACGGGAACCTGGACGTCCACCGATCCGATCGGCCGCCCCCGTGGCCAGGCCCGGACGTCCGAACTGGGCACCCTCACCACCACCATCGAATACCTGCCCGGCTTCCTCACCCGCGTGACCCAGCCCGGCGGGCAGCAGACCGTCACCGGCTTCCAGGCCTGGGACACTCCCACCAGCGACTATCCGGTCGCCATCCAGCAGCCCGAAGGGGTGTATACCGATATCGTGCGCGACAGCCTGGGCAAGCCCACCGCCCTGACCCAGCGCAACGCGGGCGCGACCGTGGCGGTGACCCGCAGCTACGTCTACGACGCCCAGCAGCAGCTGTGCAAGAGCGTCGAGCCGGAGACCGCCAGCACGGTGATGGCCTACGACAACGCCGGCAATCTCAGCTGGTCGGCCAGCGGCCAGGCACTGCCGTCCACCACCGCCTGCAACACGGCCAGCGTGGCAGCCGGGCAGAAGGTCGGCCGCAGCTACGACGGCCGCAACCGTCTGCTGACCCTGACCTTCCCGGACGGCAACGGCTCCCAGAGCTGGGGCTATACCCCCGACGGCCTGCCTTCCACCGTGACCACCTGGAACGACGGCGGCGCCAGCACGGTGGTCAACAGCTACACCTACAACAAGCGCCGCCTGCCCACCGGCGAAGGCCAGCAGCAGACCGGCAGCCCGACCTGGTCCATCGGCTACGGCTACGACGCCAATGGCCACCTGACCAGCCTGGTCTATCCCGACGGCCAGATCATCGACTACCTGCCCAACGCCCTGGGCCAGCCGACCCGGGCCGGCACCTACGCCACCGGGGTGCAGTACCACCCCAACGGGGCGATGAAGCAGTTCACCTACGGCAACGGCCTGGTCCACACCCTGACCCAGAACACGCGCCAGCTGCCGGCCCGCAGCACCGACAGCGGCGGGGTGCTGGACCTGGCCTGGAGCTACGACGCCAACGGCAACGTGGCCTCGATCACCGACCACACCAGCGCCGGGCGGCAGACCCGGAGCATGACCTACGACAACCGGGACCGCCTGCTGACGGTGGCCTCGCCGCTGTACCCGGGGGGTGCGACGTACGCCTACGACGTGCTGGACAACCTGACCCGGGTGACGGTGGCCTCGCCGCTGTACACCGCCAAAAAGGGGTTGGATTCATTTTCATAAGGCCCCTTTCGCATCCAGGCCCCATCGACCAAGTGCCCGCCATGTTGCGGGAAAATGTACCTGACCCCATTATTTACTTGCGTGATCGTGCGTCAACCGCTGCGATTGCTAGGCTCTATGGAAAAGAAGGCGTTGATAACGGTGTTGTAGTGGAATTGGTATCTGGTAATTTTGCTGGGACTGCAGAAACCAAGGATGGCACTACAAGTGTTTCGATAAATTTCCAGGGCATATCAAGCATTACGAAAGGGATGGGATCTGCCGTCACACAAAGTATGATCGATGCAACGGTGGTTCACGAGGGCTCCCACGGGTTTGAGCAAAAAATGCATGCGAGAAATGGAATCGATCCAATGAAAACGACTTTGCAAGGTAGATTCAACGAAGAGATGCGCGCGTATAGGGCGGAAGCAATATTCTCGCGGGGGATAAATGAAGACTCGTTATGGGGCTACTGGACCAAAGGCGGCGGCATCAATGAAGAAGAGATAAAAAAATCGGCGATGGGCTCTGTGAGAAATGCATGCGGAGCAGGAGGGTGCGGGCAATGAAGATTTTCGTACAGCGAGATATTTTCTTTCCGCTGTTCTGCATGCTCTTGCTGTCTTGTGCCGCGAGTGAATCTGCTCAGTACAGTGTTGAGAAGATAAGCGATATTGTCTCTGCGCCTAATGGGTACAATGGAAAACGAGTGCTAATTCATGGGTGCGTGGAGGTGGATCGTCACGGGATGTTGCTTGTCGAGTGCGGGAAAAGCGATGGCATAGCGATTGAGCTGTCTGATGCATATACGCAGAGAAAAGAGGTGCAGTCTTTCTTGCAAATCGCCCCAAAGAATTGGCTGCCTAATGTAAACAGTAAATTCGAGGGTGATTATTACGGCGAGTTCTTGTTTAAGCCGGATGGTGATCCAAGACGAATACTTGTGCTCCATTCAGTTAAGAATATGACGGCAGAGAATTAGATCTCGTGGCAAAAAGGTAGCAAAAAGGGGTCAGGTTCATTTATGGCCTGGAGCTACGACGCCAACAGCAACGTGGCCTCGATCACCGGCCACACCAGCGCCGGGCGGCAGACCCGGAGCATGACCTACGACAACCGGGACCGCCTGCTGACGGTGGACTCGCCGCTGTACCCCGCCAAAAAAGGGGTTGGATTCATTTTCATAAGGCCCCTTTCGCATCCAGGCCCCATCGACAAAGTGCACGCCATGTTGCGAGAAGATGTATCTGACCCCAATATGCTATGACTATCGAAATAATTCCATTCAGTAAGATCGAGAGTAGCACGTCTGCTATAGATTTCTCGCACCACCTTCCCGAGTCAGTCTTAAGGGCGGACTTGGAAATTGTGACCTTCTTTGACCCTGGCGCTCTGGATTGGGCGGACTTCCTCAATGCCCTAGGGAGTTCGCTCCCAGAAAGAAGCAAGCGGTTCATCTATGTTCCAGGCCCGACAACTTTGGGGGAAGTCCCTCACAAGACTATTGCCGTTGATATGAGTACTAACTTCGGGGGCCTTGTTGATGCTTGGTCGTCCTCTGGGCTAGACGAAGATTGGAGCCCGTCCTGCATGGGCAGATACGCGCTCATTGAAGGGAATTCTCTCTGGGCTATATATATCGAGAAATCCATCTCGATTGGGCTCATTGCCGCGGAATCTGGCATTCCATTCACGGACAAGTTTAGGGTCAAAAATTCAGTTCAACGATCGGGATTTTTCTTGGGAGATACAAATAAACTAAAAGGCAACAAGCACTATATAGATATTCTCGGAAAAGAGGAGTGGTTGAGCTGGTGTCGTCAAATGTCAACCATGGAAGTCTAAGAAAAAAGGCAACAAAAAGAGTCGAGTTCCTTTAGACTCCTTTCGCGCCCAGGCTCATCGGCCATGTGCGCGCCATCTTGCAGGAAAATGTACCTGACCCCATTTGTTGAGTGCAGAGTCGGAATGTCATGTTAACCACAAGTGAGGATCGCCTTAATGCGGCGAGCTTGGCTTATGTCAATGGAAGTTTTGAACGAGCGAAAGAATTACTTGATAACTTGATCGACGAACCGAGCTATCCATACAGCATTGGCGCTAGATATCTAAGGGCGCGTGGCTTGGAGGATGGCGTATTCTCAGGTACTCCCGATCTCAACGCGGCACTTCTGGATTTCAGCATCGTTCGAGAGCACATGAACGACTATGGGAGTGACGGAGCTTTGGGGTGCGCGCGTGTCTTGTACCTTTTAGACGGCCACGGCAACCGTGACCAGATCATCTTGCTCTGCAATGAAGCTATCGATAGGGATCGCAACGTCAAAGCCATGATGATTCTGGGAAAAGCATACGAAGAGTTGATCGACGACAAGGCTACTTCGAGGATGTGGTATCTACGGGCTTTTCGGCGGGGCCTGCCTTGGGGAATGCAGTTCTACGCGCGCTCACACTACGGGGAAGGAAATTTGGTTCGGGCTGCGGTTGGCTATATGGCGGCGGCTGTGGCCCGCCCTTTCCTCATCCTCAAATACGGAAATCGATCTCCATTCAAGTAGGCGGAAAGAAAAAAGGGGTCGAAAAGGGGTCAGGTTCATTTAGGCCTCATCGCAGGACGCGCCCTCGGCCGCACACCAGCTGCGCGTTGCGTCAGCACTTCGATCTGGCGTTGGAAATGCTCGCTGCCCCAGGCTTTCTGCTGCAGGGTGTGCGCGCGAAGGCCGTCGATATCTTCGCGGCCGGGCGCTTCGTCGAACAACTGGCGATACGCGTGCTGGCGCGTGCATTCATCGCGCCCCAGGGCGAGGTACGCCTCGTGCGGAACGATGCCCGGGTCGTGCTGGCCCATCGCATTGTGGGCATGGCTGGACCAGCGGTAGCCCTGCGGCGTTGCGACCATGCCGGCCCGCACCGGGTTGAGTTCGATGTAGCGGTGGCAGGTCAACAGGTAACGCGTGCTGTCCACCAGCGCCGCCTTGAATCGCCCTTCCCAGAGGGTGCCCGTCCGGCGATAGCGGGCATTGAACGCCCCCACGTAGCGCCGCCCGATCGCCTGCATCATGCGCGACGTCGCGCCGCGCTCGGCCGGGGTGAGCAGCAGGTGCACGTGGTTGGTCATCAGGACGTAGGCATGGATCGCGCAACCATGCTTCAAGGACGCTTCCCGCAGTTCCTGGCGATAGCGCGCGAAATCCGCGCCGTCCGCGAAACAGGCCTGGCGATCGTTGCCGCGCTGCACCACATGCTGCGGGATTCCCGGCAGGTCCAGTCGCGGAAGGCGTGCCATGTCGCATCCCTGCGATAGTCGGATTTCAGGGCGAAGATGCCTGTTGTATCCGAGTGCTACCATCGGCCATGTGCGCGCCATGGCGTGGGAAATGTACCTGACCCCTTTTCGCTTTTCTCTGTTCATGACCTTGGGCATGGCGGGTGCCGTCAATGCCGGCTCTTCCGATGACCTCTGCCTCCCGGCCGTGGGGCGTGACGTTTGTGGAGTTCCTATCGTCGCGCTCTTGTCCAGATATGATCAGCTGTACGGAAAAAAGCTATCAACCTATGCGTATATCTACTACGACATGGGGGGCGACGCGGTTATTTCATACGACAGAGATTCGCCTTTGCGGTCCGATCAATACAGTTGCGTGCGTATTTCCATGAGCGATTCGACCTACTCCGGTGCGTACAAGAGAGAGGAAATGAAGCCTGGAACTTACTTTGCGAGAGTCACGGGGACTCTGCAGGATCAAAGGGAATCGGGTGCTTGTATCGGCTATCTAAGCGAATCTGACATCAATGTCATCTGGCACTTGGACGAGCCTTAGGTGTGATCCGCAGAAAGGGGTCAGGTTCATTTGAGGCCCCTTTCGCACCCAGGCCCCATCGGCCAAGTGCGCGCCATGGCGTGGGAAATGTACCTGACCCCTTTTCGGTCCGATGCACTAGAATCCCCGCGTCCGGCCCCCGGGCCGTCCGCTCCCCACGATCCACACGCCATGCCGATCTACGCCTTCCAGTGCGATGCCTGCGGCCACGCCTTCGACCGCCTGCAGAAGCTGTCCGACGCCGACCCCGAGACCTGCCCGTCCTGCGGCGCCCAGGGCCGCATCCGCCGCCAGTTGACCGCGCCGTCGTTCCGCCTCGCCGGTGGCGGCTGGTACGAGACCGACTTCAAGAAGGACGGCGACCGCAAGCGCAACCTCGCCGATGGCGGCGAGGGTGCGGCCAAGCCCGAGGCCAAGCCGGAGTCGGCGCCCGCCCCGGCGGCGGCGGCGAAGGCGGACAGCACGCCCGCCGCGCCGGCGGCCAAGCCGGCGGCCGACTGAGCACCGCTTCCCGCGGCGACTTGCCCGGCGCCGTGCGCGGCGGGTACGGTGCGGCGATGAACGCCCTCCGCCTGCTTCCCTGCGCCCTGCTGCTGGCCGCCTGTTCGCCCGCCGGCGCTCCGCTGCCAACAACCCCCGGGATACTCGCGTCCCCGGCCGCCGATGCCGGTGTGCCCGCATTGGCGCCGGCCGACGCCTTCCTCGCCGCCATCGCCCGCCACTGCGGCCAGGCGTACGCGGGCCGCATCGTCGCCAACCGGCCCGCGGCGGCCACCCCCGACCCGTTCGAGGGCCAGGCGCTGGTGATGCATGTGCGCGGCTGCGACGCCCCCGAGCGCGAGATCCGCATCCCGTTCCACGTCGGCGAAGACCGCTCGCGGACCTGGGTGCTGACCCGTACCGCCGAAGGCGTGCGCCTGAAGCACGACCACCGCCACGCGGACGGCACCCCGGACGCGGTGACGATGTACGGCGGCGACAGCCGCGTGCCCGGCACCGCCGTGCGCCAGGAGTTCCCGGTGGATGCCGGGTCGGTGGCGATGTTCGAGCGCGAGGGGCTGAAGGCCTCGGTCGCCAACACCTGGGCGATGGAGATCGAGCCGGGGACGCGCTTGCGCTACGAACTGGCGCGCCCGGACGGACGCCTGTTCCAGGTCGAGTTCGACCTGTCCGCGCCGGTGGAGCCGCCGCCGGCGCCGTGGGGCGACGAGGCCGGCTGAGCCGGCGCCCGGGCGCCGGCGGGCGGCGCGGGTTTCCGGCCTCCGGAACCGCCCGCAGCGGGGCGGCTTCCGGTGATTCCTGCGGCCTGCATCCATCGCGGGAGGGACGTCCCGCGCGCGCTCCCGGTCAACGTGCGCCGAAGCGGGCGCGGCAGCCGCGGTCCACCCAGAGGGCGGCGCCGTCCCAGCCCCAGTTGGAGCCTTCCTGGCAGCGGGTCTTGGAGATGTTGTCGATCACCACCGGGCGGCCCTGGCGGCGATCCCAGGCGCAGGTGCGGCGGCGGTTGTCCTCGCTGCTGCAGGTGACGCTGTAGCCGGGCTGGCCGCCCCAGCCGCCACCGCCGCCCCAGCCGCCGGCCTGGGCGAACTCGCCGCGGCAACCGTTGCGCACGGTGACCGAGGAGCCGCGCTGCATCCAGGTCTGGCCTTCCACGCAGGCGCCCTTGGACAACTGCCGGGCCAGCACGATGCGGCCCTGGAACGGCGTGCCGCAGGTGCGTTCGCGGTTGTTGATGCTCTCGCAGCGCACGACCTGGCCATCGCCCGGGTTGCCGCCGTTGCCCCAGCCCTGGGCCTCGGCGAAGCGGCCGCGGCAGCCCTGGTCCACCCACATCACGCCGCCGCCGCCGCCGAAATTGACCCCCTCCATACAGCGGGTGCTGGAGATGTTCTCGACCAGGACCGGGCGGCCCTGGAACGGCGTGCGGCATTCGCGGCGCCGGCGGTCGGTGCTGGAGCAGATCACGGTCTGGCCGGTCCAGCTGGACCCGTTCCAGCCGTTCCAGCCGGCGCCCGGGCGGTTGCCGTTGGCCTGATCGCGCAACGAGGCAGCGATGTCCTGCTTGATCCGGCTGAAGCCCCAGCCGGAGTTGATCTGGTCCAGGTAGAACTCCAGCTGGTCGTCCGGGATCTGGCGGCCGCGGGACTGGTCGGCGTATTCGCGCTCGATCACCCGTACCCGGTCCACGACCGAAAGCTGGCGCAGGCTCTCCGGCGCATAGGCCCGGGTGGCCTGGGCGGCGGCGGGGACGGGCAGGGCGGCGGTGACGGCCAGGCCCGAGGCGATCAATGCGGCAAGCAGAAAACGGAACATGGACCTCTCCCTGGTTGCGCCGCGGATCTGCGGTGTGCGATCCGCGGCGTGCGATCCGGATTTACCCAAGTCAGGCTTAATGCCGGCCTACTGTACCGTTCGCGGGCCGGCGCGGCGGCGGCCGGTTTGCCCGGACCGGCGCCCGGCCCCAAACTATCGCGTTCCGTGGCGCAGCGGCGCCCGGCCCCCTTGTGGAGTCCCCATGCGTACCCATTTCTGCGGCCTGGTCGACGAGACCCTGATCGGCCAGACCCTCACCCTCGCCGGCTGGACCGACGTGGCCCGCAACCTCGGCGGGGTGTGCTTCATCGACCTGCGCGACCACGAGGGCATCGTCCAGGTGACGGTGGAGCCGGCGAACGCGGAGGTGTTCGCGGTGGCCGCCTCGCTCGGCTACGAGGACGTGATCCAGGTCGAGGGCGTGGTCCGCGCGCGCGAGGCGGTGAACGCGAAGATCCGCACCGGCAAGGTGGAAGTGATCGCCACCCGGATCACGGTGCTCAACAAGGCCGCGCCGCTGCCGTTCCACGCCCACGAGAACCCGAGCGAGGAAACCCGCCTGCGCTACCGCTACCTGGACCTGCGTCGCCCGGAGATGCAGCGCATGCAGCGCACCCGGATCAGGCTGGTGCAGGCGCTGCGCCGGCACCTGGACGCGGCCGGCTTCCAGGACATCGAGACCCCGATCCTGACCAAGGCCACGCCCGAGGGCGCGCGCGACTTCCTGGTCCCGGCGCGGATGCACGCCGGCGAGTTCTATGCGTTGCCGCAGAGCCCGCAGCTGTTCAAGCAGATCCTGATGGTGGCCGGCTTCGACCGCTACTACCAGATCGCGCGCTGCTTCCGCGACGAGGCCCTGCGCGCCGACCGCCAGCTGGAATTCACCCAGCTGGACATGGAGTTCGCCTTCGTGCGCGAGCGCGACGTGCAGGACTTCGTCGAGGAGATGATCCGGGTGATCTTCCGCGAAGTGGTCGAGGTCGAGCTGGATGCGCGGTTCCCGCGCATGACCTGGGCCGAGGCGATGCGCCGCTACGGCTCGGACAAGCCCGACCTGCGCATCGGCCTGGAGCTGGTGGACGTGGCGGACCAGGTGAAGGACTGCGGTTTCGCGGTGTTCGCCGCCGCGGCCGGCGACGCCGGCGGCCGGGTGGCCGCGCTGCGCATCCCCGGCGGTGCGTCGCTGTCGCGCAAGCAGATCGACGAGTACGCCGCGCATGCGGCCAAGTACGGGGCCAAGGGCCTGGCCTACGTCAAGATCGGCGACAACGGCGAGGTGTCCTCGCCGATCCAGAAGTTCTTCGACGAGGCCGCGTTCGCGGCGCTGCTGGCCCGGGTGGGCGCGGGCAACGGCGACATCGTGTTCTTCGGCGCCGGTGCCTACGCCAAGGTGTCCGACTTCATGGGCGCGCTGCGGCTGAAGGCCGGCCGGGACTTCGGCCTGGTCGCCGCGGGCTGGCGGCCGCTGTGGGTCACCGACTTCCCGATGTTCGAGTGGGACGAGGAGGCGCAGCGCTACGTGGCCCTGCACCATCCGTTCACGGCGCCGGCGGTGGACGACATCGCCGAGTTGCGCGCGCATGCGGGCACCGCGGTGTCGCGCGGCTACGACATGGTGCTCAACGGCAACGAGATCGGCGGCGGTTCGATCCGCATCCACCGGCCGGAGATGCAGAGCGCGGTGTTCGAGCTGCTGGGCATCGGCGCCGAGGAGGCGCAGGCCAAGTTCGGGTTCCTGCTCGACGCGCTGAACTACGGCGCCCCGCCGCACGGCGGCATCGCCTTCGGCATCGACCGGATCGCCGCGCTGATGGCCGGCACCGAGTCGATCCGCGACGTGATCGCGTTCCCGAAGACCACCGGCGCGCAGTGCCTGATGACCGGGGCGCCGTCGCCGATCGCCGACGAACAGCTGGCCGAGGTGCACGTGCGGGTGCGGGAAAGCGACAAGGGCTGACGTGTCCCTGGCCATCCGCCGCGGCACCGTCGAGGACGCCGACACGCTGTCGGACCTGGCGTCGCGCACCTTCGTCGAGACGTTCGGCCATTTGTATCCGGCCGAGGACCTGGAGTTCTTCCTGGGCGATGCGTACGCGCCGGAGAAGCAAGCGGTGATCCTGTCGCATCCGGACTACGCGGTGTGGCTGCTGGAGGACGATGGCGTGGCGGTGGGCCATGCGGCGGCCGGGCCGTGCGGGCTGCCGCATCCGCAGGTGGCGCCGGGCGATGGCGAACTGAAGCGCCTGTACGTGCTGGCCTCGCACCAGGGCGGCGGCTGGGGCGGGCGGATGTTCGCGCAGGCCGAGCGCTGGCTGCTGCGCGACGGGCCGCGCACGCTGTGGATCGGGGTGTGGTCGGAGAACTTCGGTGCGCAGCGGTTCTATGCGCGGCACGGATTCGTGCAGGTGGGAACCTACCCGTTCCCGGTAGGCCGGGTCCGCGACCTGGAGTTCATCCTGCGCCGGCCGGCGCAGGCGGGCGCATGAGCGAGGCGTTCGACCCCCGCCCGGTGCTGCTGGTCCATGGCCTGTGGAACGCCAAGCTGTGGCTGACCCCGTTGGCCTGGCGCCTGCGCCGCGCGGGTTTCGAGGTCGGCGGTTTCGGCTATCCGAGCATCGTCGGCGGGGCCGAGGCGGCGGTCGAGGCGTTGGTCGATCACCTGCGCCCTGGACCGGAGCTGGACCTGGTCGGGCACAGCCTGGGCGGCTTGATCGCGCTGGAGGCGCTGCGCCGCGCGCCGGACCTGCCGGTGCGGCGGGTGGTCTGCCTGGGTTCGCCGCTGTGCGGCAGCGCGGTGGCGCGCAACCTGGGCCGGCACTGGCCGGTGGCCTGGGCGCTGGGGCGCAGCCGCG
>JAFLEA010000042.1 GCA_017302035.1 Lysobacterales bacterium | reverse complement strand
CGCCCGCTGCCCGGCGCTGGCGCCCGGGGCCTGGCGGTGCGGTGGATCGGCCGCCGGCGCCAGGGTCACCGGCACCCCGAAGGTGTCGGCGGCGGCGCGGGCGATGGCGAGGTGGCCCTCGTGCACCGGATCGAAGGTGCCGCCGTACCAGATGAGCAGCCCGCTCGATGCCGGCATGTCCGGAACCGGCGGCTCAGCGCGCGCTGCCGGCGAGCAGCCGGGTGGCCGGAGCTTGTTCGGCGATCGCCAGCAGCAACCGCTCCAGCAGCTGCCAGGGCTCGCCCGGACCGCGCCCCTTGGCTGCGCGGTCGATGCGCGAGGCATAGGCGGCGAAGCGGTTCCAGCGCAGCGGCGTGGCGTGGCGCTGCAGCGCGCGCTTGAACGGTGCCTGGCGCGACTCCCACAGGCCCTGCGACTTCATCTCCGCCGCCAGGTTGGCGCCGCGCGCCTGGGCGCGGGCCAATGCGGCGGCGCGCAGCACCTCGCGGGTCACCATCGGCATCAGCCCGGCGACCTGCTCGCCCTCGGCGCGCAGGCCGGCGAGCATTCGCCGCACCTGCGCCGGCTGCCCGGACAGGGTCGATTCGATCAGCCGGAACACGTCGTAGCGCGCCGCATCGGCGACCAGCGACTGCATCGCCTCCAGGTCCAGGGTGCCCTCCGGCGCCAGCAGGGCGAGCTTGTCGATCTCCTGCGCGGCGGCCAGCAGGTTGCCTTCCACCCGCTCGGCCAGGCCCTGCACCGCCTCGGACGTGGCGCGCAGGCCACGCTCGCGCAGGCGGCGGTCGATCCAGCCGGGCAGTTCGTGCGGCTTCACCGCCCAGGCAATGGACACCACGCCGCGACGCGACACCGCATCCACCCACTTGCCGTGGTGCGCCTTGCTCCAGTCGCCGGCGACGATCAGCAGGGTGACATCGGCGGGTGGATCCTCGCAGAACCCGGCGATCACCTCCGCGCCGGCCTTGCCCGGCTTGCCACCCGGCAGGCGCAATTCCAGCAGCCGGCGGCTGCTGAACAGGCTGGGGGCGTTGAAGCTGGCCGACAGCGCATCCCAGTCCGGATCGCGGCCGTCGGCATCGAACACTTCGCGCTCGGCACCTTCGGCCCGCGCCCGGGCACGCACCGCGTCGGCGGCCTCGAGCACATGCAGGGTTTCCGGACCGGCGACGAGGTAGACCGCCTGCAACGGTTGCCCGGCGCCCTGTGCGGCCAGCTGGTCGGGCCGCACTTCCATCAGCGGGCCGGGACCGGATCGGAAGCCGCTGGCGCGGCCGGGGGCGCGGCACGGGAAGCGGCGGGAGCGACATTGGATCGGACCACGCTGTCGATCCGGCGCAGGATCGAAGCGGCCATCTCGCGGCGCAGTTCGTCGGCCAGGATCTCGCGCTCGGTACTGGTGCCGGTGGCATCCTCCGGCGGCGAGACGTAGTCGCGCGACAACTCCACCACCTGCTGCGGCACCAGTTCGGTCCCGTCCGGCAGGCGGAAGGTGAAGATGGTGGCGTAGCGCAGGCTGAACTCCTGCGCGCGGCCCTGGTCGTCGATCGCGATGGGCAGGTCGCCCCAGCGCTCGGACAGGATGTCCAGGCGCGCCACCCGCGCCGTGGGCTCGGCCGCCATCTGCTCGCGCGTGGCCACCCGCGCGCCGGCATTGCGCAGGTTGCGCTCCAGGGTGGTGACCAGCTCGCTGAACGGGATGGTCGAAACCACGTGCACCGGCGGCGTGTCCTGAGGCAGGGCCAGGTTGTCGCGCAGGTGGAACCCGCAGCCGGCCAGGGCCAGGACGAAAAGGACGAGCAGGGCGTTCCGGATCATGCCCGCCAGTCTGTACGACCGCGCCAAACCCGGCAACCGGCCCACGACCCACGATTCAGCCGACATAGCCCCCGAGGCGGGGCGTGGCGCGGATGGGGGTGGGACACGCGTGGCGGGGCCCAGGGTGTTCCTGAGGAACCTTGGGACGTGAGCGGCCGCAGCCGATCACGCCCCCCATCGCCGCCGCTATGCGGCGACGATGTTCACGATCTTGCCGGGGACCACGATCACCTTGCGCACCGTCAACCCTTCCAGGTAACGGGCGGTATTGGGCTCGGCCCTGGCCAGCGCCTCGACCTGGTCGCGCGGGGCGTCGGCGGCGACCTCGATGGTCCCGCGCAGCTTGCCGTTGACCTGCACCGCCAGGGTCACCGCGTCGCGCACCAGCGCGGCCGGGTCGGCCTGCGGGAACGGCACATCCTCCAGCAGGGTCTGCGCATGGCCCAGCAACTGCCACAGCGCATGGCTCGAATGCGGGGTGATCGGATTGAGCAGCAGCACCGCCGCCTCCAGCGCTTCTTGGCGAACCGCCCGGCCCTGCGCACTGGCGTCGTCGAACTTGCCCACCGCGTTCATCAACTCCATCACCGCGGCGATGGCGGTGTTGAAGCTGTGCCTGCGCCCATAGTCGTTGCCGACCTTGTCGATGGTCTCGTGGGTCTTGCGGCGCAACGCCTTCTGCGCCGCATCCAGCGCCACCACGTCCAGCGCCGGGGCCGGGCCGTCGGCCGCGTGCCGGTGCGCCTGGCTCCACAGCCGGCGCAGGAAGCGGGCCATGCCGTCGACCCCGGCCTCGTTCCATTCCAGCGACTGCTCCGGCGGGGCGGCGAACATCGAGAACAGGCGCACGGTGTCGGCGCCGTACTTGTCGACCATCGCCTGCGGATCGACCCCGTTGTTCTTCGACTTGGACATCTTCTCGACCGGGCCGATCTTCACCGGCTGGCCGTCCGCACGCAGGCTGGCGCCGACGATGCGGCCACGCTCGTCGCGCTGCACGTCCACGTCGGCCGGGTTGATCCAGTCCTTGGAGCCGTCGGCGTTGTCGCGGTAGTAGGTCTCGGCGATCACCATGCCCTGGGTCAGCAGGTTGGTCGCCGGCTCGTCGCTGTCCACCATGCGCGCGTCGCGCAGGAGCTTGTGGTAGAAGCGGAAATACATCAGGTGCAGGATCGCGTGCTCGATGCCGCCGATGTACTGGTCCACGGGCAACCAGTAGTTGCCGCGCCGGTCGACCATCTCGCGCGCGGTGGGCGAGGTGTAGCGCGCGTAGTACCAGCTCGACTCCATGAAGGTATCGAAGGTATCGGTCTCGCGCTCGGCCGGCCCGCCGCAGTCCGGGCAGGCGGTCTTGCGCCATTCCGGATTGGTCTTGATCGGCGAACCGGTCCCGCTGAACTCCACGTCCTCCGGCAGCAGCACCGGCAACTGGTCCTCGGGCACCGGCACCGCGCCGCAACGCTCGCAGTAGATCACCGGGATCGGGCAGCCCCAGTAGCGCTGGCGGCTCACGCCCCAGTCGCGCAGGCGGTAGTTGACCCGGCGCTGGCCCTGTCCCTTGCGCTCGAAGCGCTCGGCCAGGGCCTCGAACGCACCCCAGTAGTCCAGGCCGTCGAACTCGCCGGAGTTGACCGTTTCCAGGTCGGTGCGGGTCTTGTCACCGTACCAGTCGCGCCAGTTCGATGCCTCCCAGGTCCTTTCGTCTTCGCTGCGCGGCTGCTTCAGCGCGATCACCTGCACGATCGGCAGGCCGTACTTGCCGGCGAACTCGTGGTCGCGCTGATCGTGGCCGGGCACGGCCATCACCGCGCCGGTGCCGTAGCCCATCAGCACGAAATTGGCGACCCAGATCGGCACGCGCTCGCCGGTGACCGGATGCACCGCCACCAGGCCGGTGTCCATGCCGCGCTTTTCCTGGGTCTCCAGCTCGGCCTCGGACACGCCGCCGTGCTTGAGTTCCTCCAGGAACGCCGCCAGCGCCGGGTTCGACGCGGCCGCCTTCAGCGCCAGCGGATGCTCGCCGGCGATGGAGACGAAGGTCACCCCCATCAGCGTATCGGGGCGGGTGGTGAATACCCGGATCGGCTCCAGCGCATCGCCGGCCGCGTCGGCCACCTCGAACTGGATCTCGAGCCCTTCCGAGCGGCCGATCCAGTTGCGCTGCATGGTCTTGACCGAATCCGGCCAGCCCGGCAGTTCGTCCAGCCCGTCCAGCAGTTCCTGGGCGTAGTCGGTGATGCGCAGGAACCATTGCGGGATTTCGCGCTTCTCCACCAGTGCGCCCGAGCGCCAGCCGCGGCCGTCGATCACCTGCTCGTTGGCCAGCACCGTCTGGTCCACCGGGTCCCAGTTCACCACCGCGTTCTTGCGGTAGGCCAGGCCCTTGCGCATCAGCCGGGTGAACATGCGCTGCTCGTGGACGTAGTAGTCCGGGGTACAGGTGGCGAACTCGCGCGACCAGTCGATGGCGTAGCCCAGCGACTTGAGCTGGCTGCGCATGTGCGCGATGTTCTGGTAGGTCCACTTGGCCGGCGCGACCTTGTTCTTGATCGCTGCGTTCTCGGCCGGCAGGCCGAACGCGTCCCAGCCCATCGGCTGCAGCACGTTGTGCCCGGTCATGCGCTTGTAGCGGCTGATCACGTCGCCGATGGTGTAGTTGCGCACGTGGCCCATGTGCAGCGCGCCGGACGGGTACGGCAGCATCGACAGGCAGTAGTACTTGGGCTTGTCGGAGGCCTCGTCGACCTCGAAGGCGCGGCTGCCGTCCCAGAACGCCTGGGCGGCGGCCTCGACGGCGCGGGGATCGTAGGACGAGGCGTTTTCGGGGACGGCGGACATTGCGGCTCGCGGCGGCTGCGGCAAAGTCGTCTAGGGTACCGCAGCGCAGCATCGGCCTCCACCATCCCAGTGAAGGCCTCCGCACCGGGTGCCCCGGGCCTCAGCCGCCCGGTCGCGCCCCGCCCAGGTCGACCGCCAGCCGGTAGATGTGGTCCAGCCCCTCGTGGAAGGCGGCCACCGGCAGGCGTTCGTCGAGCCCGTGCGCGAACATCTCGCTCGGTTTGGTGAACAGCCCGGAGCTGGCGAAGGTCGGGATGCCGGCGATGCGGTAGACCATGCCGTCGGTGCCGCCGGATTCCAGGTAGGGCGAGACCGGGACGCCGGGATGGTGCGCGTGCACCGCGCGCCCGATCGCCGCCATCACCTCCGGGCGCATTTCGGAGACCGGGCTCTCCTGGGGCGTGCCGCGCACCGCGACCTTCACCCCGGGATCGGCGATGGCCGCGACCAGCGCCTCGCGCACCGTATCGACGGGCACGCCCGGGAAGACCCGGCAGTTCACCGTGGCCTTCGCCGTCTGCGGCAGGGCGTTTTCGGCATGGCCGGCCTCGAGCATCGTCGCCACGCAGGTGGTGCGCGTGGTGCCGACGAACTCCGGCGCCTTCGCCAGCACGGCCGCGGCGTCCGCATCGTCGGGATCGGCGGCGAACTTGCGCAGCGCCTCGCCCACCGGCCCCGGCATCCGTTCGCCGACGGTACCCAGATAGGAACGCGTGAGGTCGGTGGCCATGACCGGGAACCGATACGCCTCGATCTTATCCAGCGCGTGGGCCAGCTGATAGATCGCGTTGTCCTGGCGCGGACGCGAACTGTGTCCGCCCGGATTGGTGACGACGACATCGAAGGTCGCGAACGTCTTCTCCGCGCCCTGCACGAGATAGATGAGCGGCTTCCCCGTCGTCTCGTCCAGGGTGCCGCCACCGGCATCGGTGTTGATGGCGAACTCGGCGTTCTTGACCCACGGATGGGCCGCGATCCGCCGCGTCGTGTCCATCCCGGTCTCCTCGTCCGCGACGAACGCGAAGACCAGTTCCCGTTCCGGCTGCATCCGCTCTGCCTTCAAGCGCAGGATCGTCGAGACCAGCGCGACGACGCCGGCCTTGTTGTCCTCGGTGCCGCGGCCGTAGAAATTGCCGTTCTCCTCGACGAGCCGGAACGGATCGCGCTGCCACTCCTCGGGGCGGGCATCGACCACGTCCATGTGCGCCGAGAACAGGATCGGCCGGCCCGGCCCCCGCCCCGGGATGCGCACGATCATCGCCCGTTCGCCGGCCTCGTCGATCGTGGCGATGTCCGCCTCCGGCACGCCCCCGGCCTCCAGCACTCCGGCCAGGTACGAGGCCATCGCCGGCGTCTGCCCATGACCGGCCGCGGTGCGGAACGAAACGACCCGTTCGTAGATCTCCCGCGCCTTCACCTCGTGGTCGGTCACTTGCGCAGTCGCCAGGCCGGGGAATGCGGCGGCCAGCGCCGCGACCGACAGCATCAGGGCCTTCATTCTTCGCACCCGGCGAGGGAAGTGCCGGGAGTATACTCGGCCCGGTGCGCACGCCGGCCACGCGGGGAGCCATCGCCGGCCGGCGCCAGACCCATCCCCGAGGAGAAGTCCGCATGCGCGTTCTGCTGCTGCCGTTGGCCCTGCTCGCCCCCGTTACCACCCTGGCCCAATCCGCCGCGCCGCCGGCAACCGAACTGCATTGCGGCCAACTGTTCGACGCCCGCAGCGGGCGAATGCTCGGGCCGCACACCGTGCAGGTGCGCGACGGCCGGATCGAAGCGGTCTCCACCGGAATCCCCGCCGCTTCGGCTTCCGGCGCGGTGGACCTGCGCGGCCATGCCTGCCTGCCCGGCTGGACCGACCTGCACGTGCACCTGGAAGACGAGATCAACCCGCAGAGCTATTCGGAAGGCTTCCGCCTGGACCCGGTCGACTATGCTTTCCGCAGCGTCGGCTACGCCGAGAAGACCTTGCTGGCCGGTTTCACCAGCGTGCGCGACCTCGGCGGCGAAGTCGCCCCGCACCTGCGCGACGCGATCGCCCAGGGCCGGGTGAAAGGGCCGCGGATCTTCGCCGCCGGCCGGTCGATCGCCACCACCGGCGGCCACGCCGACCCGACCAACGGCTGGAACCGCCTGCTCTCCGACCTGCACGGACCGCCCGGGCCGACCGAGGGCGTGGTCAACTCGGTCGACGACGCCCGCCAGGCCGTGCGCCAGCGCTACAAGGAAGGCAGCGACGTGATCAAGATCACCGCCACCGGCGGCGTGCTGAGCTACGCCAAGTCCGGCGACGCACCGCAGTTCACCGTGGACGAAGTGAAGGCCATCGTCGATACCGCCAAGGACTATGGCTACCGCGTGGCCGCGCACGCGCACGGCGAGGAAGGCATGTACCGCGCCGTCGCCGGCGGCGTGACCAGCATCGAGCACGGCACCTACATGAGCGACCGGGTGATGAAGCTCATGAAGGAAAAAGGCACGTGGTACGTCCCGACCATCTATGCCGGCCGCTTCGTCGCCGAGAAGGCCAAGGAACCGGGCTATTTCCCCGAAGTGGTGCGACCGAAGGCCGCGCGGATCGGCGCGCTGATCCAGGACACGGCGGCGCGCGCCTACCGCAGCGGGGTGAAAATCGCCTTCGGCACCGACATGGGCGTGGGCCCGCACGGCGACAACGCGCGCGAGTTCATCTACATGGTCGAAGCCGGGATGCCGGCGGCGCAGGCACTGCAGGCGGCCACCGTCCGCGCGGCCGAAGTGCTGGGCGTGGACGACCAGGGAGTGATCGAGGCCGGCAAGCGCGCCGACATCGTCGCCGTGCCCGGCGACCCGCTGGCCGACATCGGCGTGGTGATGGACGTGGACTTCGTGATGAAGGACGGCGTGGTCTACAAGGCGCCCGGCGGCGCGCCGTGAGTGGCGAGTGGCTGGGTTACTTTGCAGCCATCCTCACCACCGTCGCCTTCGTGCCGCAGGCGCTGAAGACCCTGCGCACGCGCGACACCCGGGCGATCTCGCTGGGCATGTACGTGGTGTTCGTGACCGGCCTGTGCTTCTGGCTGGCCTACGGGATCGCGCTGGGTTCCTGGCCGATGATCCTGTCCAACATCGTCACCCTGGCGCTGGCGCTGCTGATCCTGGGGCTCAAGCTGCGCCACGGTTGAGCATTCAGCTCCCGCGCCAGTGGAATACGTCCTCCACGCCCGTGCCGAACGCGCGGGCGATGCGGAACGCCAGTTCCAGCGAAGGCGCATAGCGCCCCGCCTCCAGCGCGATGATGGTCTGGCGGGTGACGCCGCAGGCGTCGGCAAGCGCCTGTTGGGTCATCTCGCCACGCTCGAAGCGCCAGCGACGGATCTCGTTGCCGACCGGGGTGGCGGTCATCGGCGGTCGCGCCAGTAGTGAGCCACACGCGTGCACCAGCCGAGGGCAAGCGAAGCAATCAAACAGAACATGAAGAACGCCTCCAGCCAGGCAGGCGAACGGGAAGTCCAATAGGGCTGCCAGCGCGGCGACGCGATAGTGAATGCGACGCCGATCATCGCCAGCGCCAGAAGCAGATAGGCAGCCGCAACCCCACGTATTGCTATCAATCGGTCGCGCTCGTCCGAGAAACGCGACTTGTCGCGAAACACGATCCAGCAATAGCACGCCATGTACACCATAAAGATACGTCCGCCAGTACGCTGGGTCGCAACCGATGCGTGACCTTCGCCGCCAATCGCCGATACGAACAACTGCCAGGCCAAGTAGAGTGCAACGGGCATTAGCGAGGCTACGCCCAGCCATGCGATGCGCTCCTGCTTGTTCATGGAGCCGATCAACTCGCGCAGGTTCATGCCACCGCCCTCCTGTCGCGCAGGTACATCACGGTGGTCGCCGCATACTCCACCAGGCAGTGCCACATCAGGGCGAACACCAGCAGGTTGGCGATCATGAAGTGGGTGGCCCACCGCAGCCGCTCCGGCGGCGAGAAGCCCAGCATCGCCACCAGCCCGATCAGGCAGAACACCAGTGCGCCGCGACCCCAACCCACCGCCTGCGCGGCGATTTCGCGGTCGCGTTCGTCCTCGTCGACCTTGCCTTTCCAGCGCGCGGCCAGCACCGAGGTCAGCACGGACCACACCACCAGCAGCAGCACCAGGTTGCGCGACACCGCGCCCACGTGCGGATCGCGCCAGTCAGCGACGGTGAACAGCGACATCCGGGTCAGGAAGTACACCACGCCGACCAGCATGAAGCCGGTGCCGATCCAGGCTTTCCACTCGGCCGGGGACGCGCCCTGCAGGTTTTCACGCGAGGTATCGGCCAGCAGCGACAGCGCCGCCACCGTGCTGGCCACCAGCGCGAACATGCCCAGGGCGCCCAGGTCGATGCCGAACAGGCTGCGCGGGCTGGCCAGCATCGTCCACAGGCCGAAGGCGGCCAGCGGCAGCAACAGGAACCACAGCGTCCTCATCCATTTCATGGCGTAATCCCAAGCCGACATAATGTAAATTACATATTACATTGACCCATCTTGATGTCAACTACACCTTACATCCGCTTGTAAGCTCCCCGCCCCGGCACCATCTCACCGCCACCCCCATCCCCACGGACTTCCCCATGGCCGACCTGCCCCACGTCATCGACGTCACCACCGAGACCTTCGAGACCGACGTCCTGCAGCGATCCCTGCAAACCCCCGTGCTGGTCGATTTCTGGGCGACCTGGTGCGGGCCGTGCAAGTCGCTGGGCCCGGTGCTGGAGAAACTGGCCGGCGAATACGGCGGCGCCTTCGTCCTGGCCAAGGTCGACGTGGACAAGGAGCAGCAGGTTGCCGCCGCGTTCCAGATCCGCTCGGTGCCGACCGTGTTCCTGCTGGTCGGCGGGCAGCCGGTGGATGCGTTCCAGGGCGCGCTCCCGGAAGGCCAGTTGCGCCAGTTCCTGCAGCAGCACGGGATCGAGCCGCTGGCCGGCGCCGGAAACGACGCCGGGCCGGCGGAGTCGGCGCCTGCCGATCCGCACGCCGAGGTGGTGCGCCTGCGTCACGCCGTGCAGGCCGAGCCGGACAAGGACGAACTCAGGCTCGACCTGGCCCTGGCCCTGCTCAGGACCGGCGCAGCGGCCGAAGCCGAGCAACTGCTCGATGCGTTGCCGGCCAACCTGGCCACCGACGAACGCACGGTGCGCGCCCGCGCGCGACTGGGCTTCGCCGCCCTGCTCAAGGACGCGCCGCCGGCGGCGGTGCTGGAACAGGCCCTCGCCGCCGACCCGGGCGACCTCAAGGCCCGCCACCTGCTGGCCGTGCATCACCTGGTCGGCGGCGACGCGGCCGCCGGCCTGGAGCAGTTGATCGAGATGCTGCGCCGCGACCGCAACCACGAGGACGGACTGGCGAGGAAGACGCTGATCGACGCCTTCCGCATCGTCGAGGACGAGGACCTGGTGGGCCAGTACCGCAGGAAGATGGCTTCGCTGCTGTTCTGATCCCGGCGAGCGCGCCTTGCGGTCAGCCGCCGCGCTTGCCGCGCAGCACCTGCCCGCCCTGGTGCAGTTCCAGTGATTCGACCCGGCCATCGGCATCGCGCAGGAACCGGATCTCGATGCCGTAGGCGGCCGCCTCGAACGCATCCTTGGCCACCGCATCCAGCGGAAACGCGCCCTGGCCGGTCGCCTGCGCGAGCAGCTTGCCGCCTTCCTCGCGCACGTTGAGCGCGAAGCCGGGCGCCAGCGGGTAGTCACCGGCGTAACCGGCCAGCGCCGCGGCCGTCAGGACCGGAATCGGTGCCTTCGGCGCACGATCGATGCGGGTGGCCGGGATCGCGCCACCCATCTGCATCCAGGTGAACGCGTAGCTGCCGTCGGCCTTGCGCTGCGGACGCAGCACCGCGTCCAGTTCCAGCGGATAGAAGTCGCCGGCATCGTCGTGGCCCATCGCCAGTTCGGGCTGGCCTTCCGGAAGCACGTACAGGCGACCGTCGTGGCCGCGCAGGGTCATCTTCATCGCGCCCTGCAACTGGTAGTCGCCGGCCAGTGCGGCCAGCAGCGCCGGATCGGCGGGCGCCTCGCGGCGCGGCTTGCCCAGCGGCAGCGAATCGTCGACCAGGTGCAGGCCGAGGCTGCCCAGGCTGCCGATGGAGTTCCAGGTCGTGTCCGACAGGATCACGACGCCGCGCTGCCGCTGCGGGTCCAGCGAGACGAACGAAGAGAAGCCGCCGGTGCCGCCTTCGTGCATCAGCACGGTGTGGTCGCGCAGCTGCGCCAGCATCCAGTTCATGCCCATCGGCGGCTGCTGCGACACCGGCTCGTGGGTCTTCTGCAGGGCGGACTTGATCGGCGCATCGATCCAGCCCAGTCCACCCTGCACGTACCGCACCATGTCGTCCAGGGTCGCGCGCACGCCGCCGACGCCGGCCAGATCGGTGGCGAAGTTCCACGCCGGGGCCGGCCGGCCGTTGGGCGTGTGGCCGACGGCGGCACGCACGCCTTTCGGCTTGCGGTGGATGTAGGCACCATCCATGCCCAGCGGCACGAACAGGCGCTCGCGCGCCAGCGTCTCGAAATCGGTGCCGGCGCGGCGCGCGACCGCGTAGGACAGCACCATCGAGGCGAAGTTGGAGTATTCGAACCGGGTGCCCGGCGCGGACGCCAGCGTCGCATCGCCCAGCGAGGCCAGCAGCGCATCCGGATCCAGGTTGGCATAGGGATCGTCCATGCCGGCGGCCCCCAGCCGCGACGGCAGCGCCGGCAGCCCGGAGGTATGGGTGACCACGTGGCGCAGCAGGATCGGCTGGCCCCGGTAGTCCGGGACCCGGGTGCCTTCCGGCAGCCACGAGGCCAGGGTGTCGTCGAGCGAGCCCTGGCCCTGCGCGATCAGGTCGGCCAGCAGGGTGGCGGTCATGGTCTTGCTGACCGAGCCGATCTCGAACGCCGCATCCGGACCAATGCGCGCCGCATCCGCGTCGTCGGCACACTGGAAGGTGCGGGCGACGCGGTCCTTCTCCACCACCGCCACCGCCATGCACGCACCGGTGCGGTCGCCGTGCAGGCGCTGGTGAACGACCGCGGCCAGCTCGGCGTCGGTCATGGCCCGGGCCGGGCCGGGGGCGGCGAGTACGGCCACCATGCCGGCGGCGATGGCGGCGAGACGGAGGTTCATGCGTCGGCTCCGGGAACGGGTTGGGACAGGATGGATCCCAGGGCGCGGGACCGGGAAGTGCGCGAGGTCACGGTGGCCGCCGGTTCAATCGGCCAGCAGCCGCGCCACCACGTGCCGGTAGCGCGCCGCGATCGTTTCGGCCGCGCGGTGCCGGCCCGCGCTCACCACGACCTCTCCGGCCACGCGCACCTCGCGCACCAGGTTGCGGTTGCCCGAGAACAGCCAGCGGTCGACCACGTCCGCCGGCTGCGCGCCGGCGAACGCGGGTGCCTGCGCGTCCAGCGCGATCCAGTCCGCGGCCATCCCCGGCGCCAGCACGCCGACCGCCTGCCCGCTGGCGTTCGCGCCGCTGGCCAGGGTGCCATGCAGCAGGGTCTCGCCGACGCTGTCGCCCTCGCCGCCCACCGCGATGTTGCGGTGGCGGGTGTGCAGGCGCTGGCCGTATTCGAGCCAGCGCAGCTCCTCCACCGGCGACACCGAGATGTGCGAATCCGAACCCACGCCCCAGGCGCCGCCGGCATCGAGGTAGGCGCGCAGCGGAAACAGGCCGTCGCCGAGGTTGGCCTCGGTGGTCGGGCAGATCGCCACGGTCGCACCGCTGGCGGCGATGCCCGCGGTCTCCTCCGCGGTCAGGTGGGTGGCATGCACCAGGGTCCAGTGCCGGTCCACCGGCGCATGCTCCAGCAGCCATTCCACCGGCCTGGCGTTGCGCACCGCCAGGCAGTCCTGGACTTCGCCGATCTGCTCGGCGACATGGATGTGCAGCGGGATCCCGGCCGGCAACGCGGCCAGCGCCGCGGACATCGCCTCAGGCGGCACCGCGCGCAGGCTGTGGAAGGCCACGCCCACGCGCAGGCGCTCGTCCTCCCCGGCGCGCAGCGCCTCGAACAGGCGCAGGAAGCCGTCCAGGTCGTGGCCGAAGCGGCGCTGGCGTGCGGATAGCGGCCGCCGGTCGAATCCGCCGCTCATGTACAGCACCGGCAGCAGGGTCAAGCGGATGCCGGTTTCGCGCGCGGCGGCGATCAGCGCCTGCGACATCGCCGCGGGTTCGGCGTAGGGCCGCCCGTCCGGTGCGTGGTGCAGGTAATGGAATTCGCAGACCGTGGTGTAGCCCGCCTCCAGCATCTCCGCGTACAGCTGCGCGGCCACCGCCTGCAGGCTGTCCGGATCGAAGCGCGCGGCGATCCGGTACATGGTCTCGCGCCAGGTCCAGAACGAATCCTGCGGGTGGGTCTGGCGCTCGGCCAGGCCGGCCATCGCGCGCTGGAACGCGTGCGAATGCAGGTTGGGGACACCCGGCAGCACCCAGTCCCCGTGCCCGCCGGGTCCGGCCGGCAGTTGGGCGGCGATGCGGCCGCCGGCCACGTCCAGTCCGGCATCGCCGCGCCAGCCGGTGCGGGTCCACAGCAGCGAAGCATCGCTCAAGGTGTCCATCCGCGCATTCTCGCGCGAACCGCGAGCGCTGGCGATCCAGTGCGCCACGGGCGCGCGCCGCCGCCCGTGGGGGCGTTCGGCCCGATAGAATCGGCGCATGGAAACCGCGCTCCGCTGGGACGGCCTGGCCGTCAATGCGAACCTGGCCACCCTGCAGGGCGAGGCCGGCTACGGCAGCATCGAGGACGGTGCGCTGGGCTGGAAGGACGGCCTGCTGGTGTTCGCCGGCCCGCGCGCGGCGCTGCCGGGGACGCCGGAATCCTTGGCCGCCGAGGTGGTCGATGCCGGCGGCCGCTGGATCACCCCCGGCCTGGTCGATTGCCATACCCATCTGGTGTTCGGCGGCGACCGTGCCGGCGAGTTCGAGCAACGCTTGGGGGGCGCCAGCTACGAGGAGATCGCGCGCTCCGGCGGCGGCATCGTCTCCAGCGTGCGCGCCACCCGCGCGGCCGACGAGGAGCACCTGCTGGCGCAATCACTGCCGCGCGCCCGCGCGCTGTTCGGCGACGGTGTCACCACGGTCGAGATCAAGTCCGGCTACGGCCTGGACTTCGAGAGCGAGCGGCGCATGCTGCGGGTCGCGCGCCGGATCGGCGAGATCCTGGGCATGACCGTGCGCACCACTTTCCTCGGCGCCCATGCGCTGCCGCCCGAATATGCCGGCCGGGCCGACGCCTACATCGATGCCGCATGCGCATGGCTGCCGCGACTGCATGCCGAAGGCCTGGTCGATGCCGTCGACGCGTTCTGCGAGCGGATCGGCTTCGACCCCGCGCAGACCCGGCGCGTGTTCGCGGCCGCGCAGGCGCTGGGCTTGCCGGTGAAACTGCACGCCGACCAGCTCAGCGACGGCGATGGCGCCGCACTGGTGGCCGGATTCGGCGGCCTGTCGGCCGACCACGTCGAACACACCTCGCCGGCCGGGGTGGCGGCGATGGCGCGCGCCGGTACCGTGGCGGTGCTGCTGCCCGGTGCCTTCCACGTGCTGCGCGAGACCAGGTTGCCGCCACTGGACGGGTTCCGCGCCAGCGGCGTGCCGATGGCGGTGGCCACCGACTGCAATCCCGGCACCTCGCCGCTGCAGTCGCTGCGCCTGGCCATGTCGCTGGCCTGCACCCACTTCCGCCTGACTCCCGAGGAAGCCCTGCGCGGCGCCAGCGTCAACGGCGCCCTCGCCCTCGGGCTGCGCGACCGTGGCCGTCTGCAACCCGGCCTGCGCGCGGACTTCGTGCTCTGGGACATCGGCCAGCCCGCCGAGCTGGCCTACTGGCTGGGCGGCGACCTGCGCCTGGCCAGTTGGATCGGCGGCCGCCGCCGCGGCCCGGCGCCGTAACCGCACCGGAAACGAAAACGCGGCGCCAGGCGCCGCGTTTTCGTGCACTGCCGGGGATCGGACCGGAGGATCAGCCCGCCTTGGCCACCGTCTTCTTGGCCACGGCCTTCTTCACCACCGGCTTGGCCACGGTCTTCTTCGCCGCCGGCGCGGCGGCGCCTGCGGCAGCGCGGGTCCCGCCATGGCGGCGCGCATTGCCGTAGCTGGCGTTGTAGCGCTTGCCCTTGGCGGTCTTGCGGTCACCCTTGCCCATCTTTCAACTCCTCGATTCGCTTGGACTATGGGTCGCGCGCGATGCGCGACAGACCGTCAAGCCTAGCACGCGTGCCTCAATGGGCACAGCCGGCGTCGTGGACATGCCCGTGGTTCAGGCGCAGGTTGACCAAGTGGGCCAGACCCACCAGGGTGCCGCCGAAGGTCATCACCACCGCATGCGGCACCGTCGACTGGTGCAGCGGCGGATACAGCAGGCCCACCCACAGTGCGAGCAACCCCGGCACCAGCAGGCCCAGTGCGCGCAGTGCCCGGTGCCGGCGGTAGCTCCAGCCCAGGCTGAACATGCCCAGCAGGGTCACGAACAGGACCAGGGCCCATTCCAGGCTGCCATCGAACCACACGGTCAGGCCCAGCGCCGGCAAGGCGGCCAGCAGCAGCGGGGTCAGCGCGCAGTGCAGCGCGCACAGCAACGAGCCGGTCGCGCCGACACGGTCAAGCAGGGAGGGGGGACGGGGGGCGTGGCGGCTCATCGGGCAAGCATGACGTTCGGGAGAGGGTGTTGCCAGCGTTTGGATATATTATAACATTTCTGACGAGCTGTCACCCTCCCCTCCGGAACCGTCCCCGCCATGCTCTCCTCCCATCCCCTGCCCGTCCGCCGCCCTCTGTTCCTCGCCCTGGCGCTGGCCTGCACCGCCGCCCCGCTGACCGCCATCGCCCATGACCCGACCGACCTGCCCGCCGTCCAGGTCACCGCCTCGCCGCTGACCAGCGATGCCGAATCGCTGGCCCGCCCGGTGGAAGTACTGCGCGACGAAGCCCTCAACCGGGCCAAGGCCGCGACCTTGGGCGAAACCGTGGAGAAGCTGCCCGGCGTGCAGACCACCTACTTCGGCCCCGGCGTCGGCCGGCCGATCCTGCGCGGCCTGGACGGTCCGCGGGTGCAGGTGCTCGCAGCCGGCCTGGGCACCCTGGATGCCTCCACCGTCAGCGCCGACCATGCCACCAGCGTCGAGCCGTTCCTCGCCGACCAGATCGAGGTGCTGAAGGGTCCGGCGACCCTGCTGTTCGGCAGCGGCGCCATCGGCGGTGCGGTCAACGTGGCCGACGGCCGCATCGCCCGCGACCTGCCCGCAGCCGCGCTCGGCGGCCGCGCCGAAATCCGCGCCAACACCGTCAACGACGAACGCACGGGCATGTTCCGCCTCGACGGCGTCAACGGGAACTGGGTGATCCACGTCGACGGCCTGCGCCGCGCCACCGGCGACTACCGCATCCCCGGACTGGCTGCGATCGGGCACGACGACCATGACGATGACGATCATGACCACGAGGAAGAGGCGGCCGGCGGCCGGCTTGAAAACAGCTCGATCCGGAGCTGGGCCGGTGCCCTGGGCGCGACCTGGCTGGGCGAAGGCGGCCATTTCGGCCTGTCCGCCAGCACCTACCGCAGCAACTACGGCATTCCCTCCGGCGCGCATGTGCATGCCGAGGACGATCATGACCATGGCCACGACGACGACGGCCATGGCGATCACGACGAAGAACACGAGGACGTCCGCATCGACCTGACCCAGAACCGGCTGGAGCTGAAAGCCGGCGTCTACGAGCCGCTGTCGTTCCTGGAGAGCGTGGAACTGCACGGCGCCTACAGCGACTACGAACACGTCGAACTGGAAGGACAGCAGGTCGGCACCCGCTTCACCAGTGCCGGCTACGACGCGCGGCTGCAGGCGGTGCAGAAGCCCGTCGCCGGCTGGCGCGGGGCCTTCGGCCTGCAACTGGGCCGGGTCGACTTCGCGGCCGAGGGCGAGGAAGCCTTCGTCCCGGCAACCGTGACCGGCAGTTGGGGCCTGTTCGTGGTCCAGGAGCGGAACTTCGATCCGCTCAAGCTCGAACTGGGGGCACGCTACGATCGCGTCGACCTCGATCCGGCCGGCGGCCGGCCGCGGCGCAGCTTCGGCGCGACCAACCTGTCGGCCGCCGCGATCTGGCGCGTGAGCGAGACCGTCGACCTGCGCTTCGGCCTCGACGGTTCCGGACGCGCGCCGACCCAGGAGGAGCTGTACGCGGGCGGCCTGCACGTGGCCACCGGCTCCATCGAGATCGGCGACAACGGCCTGGCGACGGAACGCGCGCTGCGCGGCGAGATCGGCCTGCATGCGCACAACGAGCGCATCGACTTCAAGCTCGCGGTCTATCGCAGCGGCTTCCGCGACTTCATCTACCTGGCCGACACCGGCATCGTCGAGCACGGCACCCCGGTGCGGCTGTGGACCCAGGCCGACGCGGCTTTCACCGGTGCCGAGGCCGAGGCCGTGCTGCACCTGGCCGACGGCGAGCGGGGCGGCTGGGACTTGCGCCTGTTCGGCGACACGGTGCGCGGCGAACTGGACGGGAGCGGTACCCGCACCATCGCCTTCGAGGTGCCGCACGGCGACCACACCCACCCCTACAGCGTCGAGCTGGCCAACGACGGCTACCTGCCGCGGATCGCACCCGGCCGCTTCGGCGCCGACCTGTCGTGGGACCTGGGCGGTTGGCGCGCCTCGCTCGGCGCGGTGCGCTACCTGAAGCAGGATCGCGTGGCCCGGGACGAGGAGCCGAGTCCGGCCTATACCCTGGTCGACGCGCACCTGGCCTATCGCTGGGAGCGCGCCGGCGGCGCCCGTTGGGAAGCGTTCCTCGACGGCAACAACCTCGGCAACGAGGAGATCCGCCCGCACACTTCGCTGCTGCGCGACTATGCGCCGCTGCCCGGCCGCGCGCTGGCGTTCGGCATCCGCGCCTGGTTCTGAGCGGGCGCGCCCCGCGCGGCGGCCTGCGCCGGTGGATCACCCCCCGGCGCAGCGCTCGCACAGGCCATGCACTTCCAGGGTTTGCGCCTGTGGCTGGAAGCCCAGCGCCTTGGCCCGTGCGTCGAGCTGGGCGACGACCTCGCTGTCCTCCAGTTCCACCGCACTGTGGCAACGGTCGCAGATCAGGAACGGCACCGAATGCTGGTCGCTGTTGGGATGGTGGCAGGCGACGAAGGCGTTGACCGAAGCCAGCTTGTGCACGAAGCCGTTGGCCATCAGGAAATCCAATGCCCGGTATACCGTGGGCGGCGCGTCGGCGCCGGCGCCCTTGCCCTCACGCACCCGCTCCAGCAGGTCGTAGGCCTTGACCGGCTTGCCGGCATCGGCGATCAGGCGCAGCACGTTGGCGCGGATGGGGGTCAGGCGCAGGCCGCGCTCGGCGCAGGCGCGCTCCACCGCGCGCACGAACGCATCGGCGCTGTCGACGTGGTGGTGCGGATCGGTACAGGCATGCCGTCTGGCCATCGTTTGCGGTCTCCCAGAAACCTTCAGCCCATCGCCACCCGGATGAGTGCCGCGTCGATGCGTTTCAAGGCCTCGTCGCGCCCGGCCAGGTACACCGTATGCGAGATGTCCGGGCTGACCTGGGTACCGGTGATCGCCACCCGCAACGGCTGGGCGACCTTGCCCATGCCCAGGTCCAGCGCCGTGGCGGCGTCGTGCAGCGCCTGCGCCACCGTCTCCACGGTCCATGCCGGCAACGCGGCCAGCAGTTCGCGCGCCTTGGCCAGCGGCACGTCGGCGCCGGCCTTGAGGTGCTTGGCCACCGCGGCCTCGTCGTAGCTTTCCAGCGGCCGATACCAGACCGCGGCCTTCTCGGCCATTTCCTTCAAAGTCTGCACCCGCTCGCGCAGGGCGATCACGACATCCACCGGCGCCGGGCCGGCCGACACGTCCAGACCCAGTGCCTGCAGCTGCGGCACCAGTTGCGGGGCGATGGTCGCCGGGTCGTCGCCCTTGAGGTAGTGCTGGTTGACCCAGCCCAGCTTGGCCATGTCCAGGCGCGCGGCCTTGGAGTTCACGTCCTTCACGTCGAACAGTTCGACCAGCTCGCCGCGGCTGAAGATCTCCTGGTCGCCGTGCGACCAGCCCAGCCGCGCCAGGTAGTTGACCAGCGCGTGCGGCAGGTAGCCGGCCTCCTTGTACTGCATCACGTCGGCCGCGCCGGTGCGCTTGGACAGCTTGGCGCCTTGTTCGTCCAGGATCATCGGCATGTGCGCGAAGCTGGGCACCGGTGCGCCGAGGGCCTGGTAGATGTTGATCTGGCGCGGGGTGTTGTTGATGTGGTCGTCGCCGCGGATGACCTCGGTGATGGCCATGTCCCAGTCGTCCACGACCACCGCGAAGTTGTAGGTCGGGTAGCCGTCCGGGCGGAAGATCACCATGTCGTCGAGTTCGCTGTTGGCGATCTCGATCCGGCCCTTGATCAGGTCGTCGAAGGCGACCACGCCATCGAGCGGGTTCTTGAAGCGGATCACCCGGTTGGGATCGTCGCGATACGGCAACCCGGCGTCGCGCGCGGCGCCGTTGTAGCGCGGCTTCTCCTGTTTCGCCATCGCCGCTTCGCGCATGACATCCAGTTCCTCGCGGGTCTCGTAGGCGTAATAGGCCTTGCCGGCGGCAACCAGTTGTTCGGCGACTTCACGATAGCGGTCGACGCGATCGGTCTGGTAGACCGGACCTTCGTCGTAGTCCAGGCCCAGCCATTCCATCGCTTCGAGGATGGCGTCGATCGCGGCCTGGGTGCTGCGCTCGCGATCGGTGTCCTCGATCCGCAGGATGAACTCGCCGCCGCGGTGGCGCGCCTCCAGCCAGCAATACAGGGCGGTGCGGGCGCCGCCGATGTGCAGGTAGCCCGTGGGGCTGGGGGCGAAGCGGGTGCGGCAGGCCATGGAAGGGGGAAGGTCGGGGGAATCGGGGCATTTTACTCCGGTCGGCCTACAATCCGCCCATGACCACGCTGTTCGTCTCCGACCTGCACCTGGATCCGGCCCGGCCGGAGATCACTGCGCTGTTCCTGCACCTCCTGCGCGGGGAGGCGGCCCGGGCCGATGCGCTGTACATCCTCGGCGACCTGTTCGAGGCCTGGGTCGGCGACGACGACCCGTCCGAGGCCGGCGCCGAAGTCTCGGCCGCGCTGCGTGCGCTGGCGGATGCCGGGGTCCCGGCGTACTTCATCCACGGCAACCGGGATTTCCTGGTCGGCCAGGACTACGCGGACCGCGCCGGCCTGCGCATCCTGCCGGACCCGGCCGTGGTGTCGCTGTATGGCGAGCCGGTGCTGCTGATGCACGGCGACCTGCTGTGCACCGACGACACCGCCTACCAGACATTCCGCGCGCAGACCCGCGACCCGGTCTGGCAGGCGACGTTCCTGGCCCAGCCGCTGGCCGCGCGCCTGGCCTTCGCCGCCCAGGCCCGCGAGGCGAGCATGGCGCGGCAGCGGGAAATGATCGATGGCGACCGCGCGAACTTCGAAAACGTAACGGACGTGAACCCGGCAGCGGTGGCGGCCACCCTCGCCCGTTTCGGCGTATCCACCCTGATCCATGGCCATACCCATCGTCCCGCCATGCACGCACTGCGCGCCGACGGACGCGATTGCCGGCGGATCGTGCTCGGCGACTGGTACGAGCAGGGCTCGCTGCTGCGGGTCTCGCCCGGCCGTCACTACGACCTGCAGGCATTGGCCCGGTAGAACAGCGGAGCGCGCAGGGATCGCCGTTGCCTGGCGGCATGGCTTCGGCCAAGGGCCGCCGCTGCGGGCGGGGAGTCTCCTGCGTCTGTGATGCGGGTCCGTTGCCCGTGCCGCCGGACCCGAGGGTGGCTACCGGGATGCCGGCGCCAGCGCCTGCAGCGTGGCCAGCTCGTCCTCGTCGAACCCGGCCAGCAACCGGGCCTGGACGTTGAACGGTCCCCGCAGGTAGCCGCTGGCGTACTCGGCCAGTAGCTCGCGGAACCGCGCGCGCGGCTCGACCCCGGCGCGTTCGCAGTACCAGCGATACCAGCGCGAACCGGCGGCCACGTGCGCCACCTCCTCGCGCAGGATCGTCTCCAGGATCTCCACCGTGCGCGCATCGCCCAGCGCGCGCAGGCGCTCGATCATGCCCGGGGTGACGTCCAGCCCGCGCGCCTCCAGCACCCGCGGCACCAGCGCCATCCGCGCCAGGCCGTCGTGCGCGGTCTTCTCGCTCATTTCCCACAGGCCGTTGTGCGCGTCGAAGTCGCCGTAGTCGCAACCGAGTTCGCGCATCCGGTCGCGCAACAGCACGAAGTGGCGGGCTTCGTCGTCGGCCACCCGCACCCAGTCGCGGTAGAACTCTTCCGGCAATCCGCGGAAGCGGTATGCCGCATCCCAACCCAGGTCGATGGCATTGAGCTCGATGTGGGCGATGGCGTGCAGGAACGCGACGCGGCCCTCGTCGCTGCCGAGGCCGCGCCTGGGCAGGTCACGCGGATGCACCAGCCGCGGCCGTGGCGGCCGGCCCGGCATGAGGATCGGCGCGGGCGGCGGGGCATCGGCGGGAATGGCCAGTTCGCCGCGCAGGAAGGCCGCCGCATGACGATGGGTGAGCGCGACCTTCTGCGCCGGGTCGGCGGCGTCCAGGCAGGCGCGGGCGGCGTCGAACAGGTTCGGCATGGAACGCGCGGGGCTCAGGATGCGCGGCGCTTGTGCTTGGCCTCGTCGCTGCGCAGTTGCCGGATGCTCTCGAAATAGCCCGGCTCGATGCCGGTGACGTAACGGCCGTCGAAGCACGACGAGTCGAAGCGCCGCAGTTCCGGATTGCCTTCGCGCACCGCCGCCTCCAGGTCTTCGAGGTCCTGGTAGATCAGCCAGTCGCAGCCCAGCAACCGCTCGATCTCCTCGATGCTGCGCCCGTGCGCGATCAGTTCGTCCGGCGAAGGCATGTCGATGCCGTAGATGTTCGGGTGCCGCACCGGCGGCGCGGCGCTGGCCAGGTACACCTTGCGCGCGCCTGCGTCGCGCGCCATCTGCACGATCTGCTGGCTGGTGGTGCCGCGCACGATCGAGTCGTCGACCAGCAGCACCACCCGGTTGCGGAACTCCAGGTTGATCGGGTTGAGCTTGCGCCGCACCGATTTCACCCGCTCGCCCTGCCCCGGCATGATGAAGGTCCGCCCGACGTAGCGGTTCTTGATGAAGCCCTCGCGGTACTTCACCCCGAGCACGTTGGAGATCTCCAGCGCGGCGTCGCGCGAAGTGTCCGGAATCGGGATCACGGTGTCGATGTCGTGGTCCGGGCGCAGGCGCAGGATCTTCTCGCCCAGTTTGATGCCCATGCGCATGCGCGCCTTGTGCACCGAAACCTCGTCGATCATCGAGTCCGGGCGGGCGAAATACACGTACTCGAAGATGCACGGCGCCTGCTCGGCCGGCTCGGCGCAGACCTCGGCGAACAGTTCGCCGCGCGCAGTGATGACGATGGCCTCGCCCGGCTGCACGTCGCGCACCCGGGCGAAACCGAGGATGTCCAGCACCGCCGACTCCGAGGCGACGATGTATTCGGTGCCTTCCTCGTGCTCGCGCCGCCCCAGCACCAGCGGCCGGATTCCGTGCGGGTCGCGGAACGCGACCAGGCCCAGGCCCAGTACCACGCTCACCACCGCATAGCCGCCCCTCACCCGCCGGTGGACGCCCGCCACCGCGCGGATCGCCGCCTCGGGGCCGAGCGTGCCCTGCACGTCCAGCTCGTGGGCGAACACGTTCAGCAGCACCTCGCTGTCCGAATCGGTGTTGATGTTGCGCCGGTCCTGGGCGAATACCTGCTGGCGCAGCGCATCGGTGTTGACCAGGTTGCCGTTGTGGGCCAGGGCGATGCCGTAGGGCGAATTCACGTAGAACGGCTGTGCCTCGTCCAGGCCTTCGGAGCCCGCGGTCGGATAGCGGCAGTGGGCGATGCCCACGCGCCCTTCCAGCACGCTCATCGCCTTGGCGTTGAACACGTCGCGGACCAGACCGTTGTCCTTGTGCACGCGCAGGCGGGTGCCGTCGGCGGTAGCGATGCCGGCCGCGTCCTGGCCGCGGTGCTGGAGGACGGTCAGGCCGTCATAAAGCTGGCCGGCGACGTTCTGGTTGCCGACGATTCCGACGATGCCGCACATGGGGGGATTCTCGCAGTGGTCTCAGCGGCCGGGGTCAGGCGCAGGGGGCGGAGACGACGGCTCCGCGCCCCGTGCAGGTGCTTCCTCGTCCACCGGAACCGGCAGCGCACCGGTGATCGTTTCGACCACGGCACTGGCCCGATCGACCAGTGCATTATCGCCGCTCGGCCGGCCGTTGCCAAAATCCAGTTCCTGCGCGGCCCAGTCCGGCAGCCAGCGCGCCATCCACTGCGCACCCGGCAGCAGTACGGTCACCGCCCGCGATCCGGACCAGGCCGGCTCCTGCGGCAAGCGGCTGAAGGCCATCACCAGGATGCCCATGCAGGCGACCAGGACCCCGCGGGCCACGCCCAGCAGCAGCCCCAGCAAACGGTCCAGGCCCGACAGCCCGACCGAGCGCACCAGCTTGCGCACCCCCCAGCCCACCAGGTTGACCAGTACCAGCACGCCGACGAACGCCACCGCGTAGCCGCCGAGCAGGTCGGTCGCCCCGGGCATGCCGTCGTCGCTGAACCAGAACGCCAGCCGGGCACCGTAGCTGAAGGCCACCCAGCCGGCGGCGAACCAGGCCACCAGCGAAGCGATCGTGCCGACCAGCCCACGCATCGCGCCCAGCAGTGCCGAGGCAGCGATCAGGACCAGCAGCACCAGGTCGATCGAATTCAGATCCACGCGGCGCACCCTCCCCGTGCGGCGGCCAGCGGGGTCACGGGTGCTGTACCACCATCCCGTTGCCGAAGCCTCCGCCCAGGCGCGCCTTCAACTGCTCGGCCTCGGCGCGGCTGGCCACCGGCCCGACCCGGACCCGGTTCAGCGTGCCCTTGTCGGTGCGCACCGGCTGCACGATCGCGCTGTAGCCGGCCGCGCGCAGGCGGTCACGCAGGGCAAGGGCCTCGGCCTCGCTGGCGAAGGCACCCATCTGCACCGCGAATCCGACGTTGCTGGCCGCCGGCGCGACGGGCGCGACCGACGGTGTCTGGCTGGACTTGGGTGGCGCGGTGACGGCGGCGGCCGGCGGCTTGGCGGGCGGGCTGGCGGCCTTCTCCGGCTCGGCCCGCGGCGCCGGGACCGGCGCGGACGCAGCAGGCTTGGCGGCGCTGCCTGCGGCGACCGCGGCCGTGGCGGCGCCCGCGCCTGCGTCCAGCGCGATCACCTGGGCATTGAC